>JBBASD010000008.1:4029-32734 GCA_040399485.1 Cyanobium sp.
CGGCCCGCTCCACCCAATCCGGGGTCAGGCGAATGATCGCGATCATCGCCACCAGCATCGGTCCAAACACCTGCAGCACCATCAGCATCAACACCTCCAGGCTGAAGCGACTGGTCTGGGCCATGGATGCGCCCAACAGACGCACCACCCCGGTGCCCACCACCACGCCGCTCAAAAGCACGGGGGCACTGCAGCGTTGGCCGTCCCGATCCACCAGGGCGAGATAGGACCTCAAGGGGGACCACAGCGGCCGCAGGAAGGGGACCATTGACCTGAGCATGGGCCATGGTTGCCCACGGGCCCTGTCGCCGCAAGACCTAGCAAACCCCAGACCCTTCAATTCAGCGCCAGCTAAAATTAAGGATCGCCGGTTCCCCCATGCCCCTCTCCACCGTCCCATTAGCGCCAGGCGCGAGGGCGGGGCACGGGCCCAAATTCGTATTCGTCACAGGCGGGGTGGTCTCCAGCATCGGCAAGGGCATCGTGGCGGCCAGCCTGGGGCGTTTGCTCAAGTCCCGCGGTTACAGCGTCTCGATCCTCAAGCTCGATCCATACCTCAATGTGGATCCGGGCACCATGAGCCCTTACCAGCACGGCGAAGTGTTCGTCACCGAGGACGGCGCCGAGACCGATCTCGACCTGGGGCATTACGAACGCTTCACGGATACGGCCATGTCCCGCCTCAACAGCGTGACCACCGGCTCGATCTACCAATCGGTCATCAACAAAGAACGACGCGGCGACTACGAAGGCGGCACTGTGCAGGTGATCCCCCACATCACCCGTGAAATCCGCGAGCGCATCCACCGGGTCGCGGCCAACAGCGGCGCCGATGTGGTGATCACCGAGATCGGTGGCACGGTGGGTGATATCGAATCTCTACCTTTTCTGGAGGCCATCCGTGAATTCAGGGGCGACGTGGGCCGCCATGACCTGGCCTATGTGCACGTCACCCTGTTGCCGTATATCGGCACCTCCGGCGAACTCAAGACCAAACCCACCCAGCACTCCGTCAAGGAACTGCGCTCGATTGGCATCCAGCCGGATGTACTGGTATGCCGCAGTGACCGGCCCTTCAGTGACGACCTCAAGGCCAAAATCGGCGGCTTTTGCGGGGTGCCCACCCGGGCCGTGATTCCGGCCCTGGATGCGGACAGCATTTATGCCGTACCCCTGCTGATGGAACAGGAGGGTCTCTGCCGCCAGGTGCTCGATGTGCTCGAGCTGGCCGACCACGACAGCGACATGGCCCGCTGGGCCGAACTGGTGCGCAAGCTGCGCAGTCCCGGACCGGCCGTCAAGGTGGCGTTGGTGGGCAAATACGTCCAACTCAACGACGCCTACCTCTCAGTGGTGGAAGCCCTTCGCCACGCCTGCATCGAGCAGGATGCCAGCCTCGACCTGCGCTGGATCTGTGCCGAGCAGATTGAAGAGCAGGGGGCTGAAGGCCTGCTCCATGGCATGGATGCGGTGGTGGTACCTGGGGGATTTGGCAACCGTGGCGTCGATGGCAAGGTGGCGGCGATCCGCTGGGCCCGGGAACAGCGGGTGCCCTTCCTGGGGCTCTGCCTCGGCATGCAGTGCGCCGTGATCGAGTGGGCCCGCAACCAGGCCGGCCTGCAAGGGGCCACCAGCACCGAACTCGATGCCACCACAGACCATCCGGTCATTGCCCTGCTGCCGGAGCAGCAGGATGTGGTCGATCTGGGCGGCACGATGCGTCTGGGCGTCTACCCCTGCCGGCTGACTGCGAGCACCATGGCCCAAGGGCTCTACGGCGAGGAGGTTGTGTATGAACGCCACCGCCACCGCTACGAATTCAACAACGCCTACCGCAGCTTGTTCCTTGAATCGGGCTACCAAATCAGTGGCACTTCCCCCGATGGTCGCCTGGTCGAACTGATCGAGCTCAAGGACCACCCCTACTTCACCGCCTGCCAGTTCCACCCGGAGTTCCGCTCCCGGCCCGGCAAGCCCCATCCCCTCTTCCGAGGCCTGGTGGCGGCGGCACAGCAGCGGGCCGGGGATGGGGAGCATCAGGAGACGATCACGAGCCTCCAACGGCCGGCGGCCACGGAAGCAATCGCCTCAGCGACTACAGCGTCAGCCAACTGATCAGCCAACTGAACAGCCATCTGAATAGTTGGCTGGCTTGCTGACCCATGCTGGGCCTCGTTATCCATCAGCGAGCTGGTCGCGCTATCTCTTGCCATAGGTGGCATCGTGAACCGGGGCAGCGCCGTCCCCTGGGAGCCCATAGAGGCGGGCAGACGACCTCGCCGACCTCGCCCGGCAGGCTTCTCTGCCTCGGTCTGACCCAGACATGGCGACACTGCCATCGCTGGGCTAAGGCGGATCCTGCCGCCACTGCGGATCGGCTGGCAGGCTAACGCTGTCATCCCTTGCAAGCCCCCTAGAGCGTGTCCGCCTTGGCTTCGTTGTCCCTGCCGATCGTCGAGACCTTCCACTCGCTGCAAGGCGAAGGCCTCCACGCCGGCCGCAGCGCCTTCTTCATCCGCCTGGCGGGCTGCACGGTGGGCTGCCCCTGGTGCGACACCAAGCACTCCTGGTCTGCGGGGTCCCACCCGCTCCGGAGCTTGAATGAGCTGGCCCAAGCAGCCGCCAGCGCCGCCGCAGCCGGGGCCGCCTTCGTGGTGGTCACCGGGGGAGAACCCCTGCACCACGAGCTGGAGCCCCTGAATGAGGCCCTGCGCACTGCCACCGCCAGCGCTGAGCAGCCCGCTGGCCTGCCCATCCACCTGGAAACCAGTGGCGTTGATGCCCTCAGCGGCCGCTTCGACTGGATCACCCTCTCCCCCAAACGGCACCGGCCGCCGCAGCAGCAGGCCCTGGCCGCCTGCCACGAACTCAAGGTGGTGGTGGGCGACAAAGACGACCTGGCCTTCGCCGAGGCCATGGCCCTGGCCGCCATTGAGGCCGGCCGACCGGACTCGGCCTCGCCGCCGATTTTGTTACTGCAACCCCTTTGGGATAGCCCAGTGGGCCAGGAGCTTGCCATTGCCTATGTGCGCCAGAATCGCCGCTGGCGCCTCAGCTTGCAAAGCCACAAATGGCTTGGGGTGCGTTAACTCGGATTGAATTAGTTCAAAGTGCGTTAAAATGTGCCTTAATCAGTGCCCCTTTCCTGAGCCTGCGAAGGGCGGGACCTGGGGGCCCAATGCAGTACCTGCTGGGGATAGGGCATCTCAATGCCGTTATCACGGAAGGCATACCAAATAGCCCGCCTTAGTTCCTTGGAAATGCCGCCTTTGGTGAGCGGGTCTGCCATCGAAAATTCAAGCTCATAATCAATCGCCGATTCCCCAAAATTCGCCACAAATGCTTTCGGAGGCGGCACGCTTAAAACCCTGGGATTGGCCTTGGCCGTGGCCACAAGCAGTGCTATAACTTCATCAGGCTCATGTTTATAGTCCGCCCCTACCGTCACAGAACTGCTCCTGAGGGCCTTGGTTTCCCCTGTAAAAGTGGTAGTGGTATTGGTAAAAAACGTCTGGTTGGGCACCACTAATTCGGCGTTATCGCTGTTGCGCAGCAACGTCGAGGCCCGCAAACCCAGATTTTTCACTTCACAAGCGTCGCCATCGACAATCAATATCTCGCCAGGGCGGACCGAGCCCTCCAGCAGCAGCCATAAACCACTGACAAAGTTGGAGAACACCTCCTTGATGCCAAAGCCCAGACCCACCGACAACCCGCCAGCCATGGCGGCCACGGCATTGCCGTTAAGGCCCACGAAGCTGGACATCCAAACCAGGCCCAGACCAATCAGCAGATAACGGATGATCAACTCCAGTGCCTTGCGGTTACCAGGCGTCATGCCCATCAGCCGAGCAGCCGTGGAGCCAAAAAGGAAGGACGGCAATTCAGAAAGCACTACCACGAAATAGGGCAAGGTCAGCAACAGCCCCAAATCCCCAATCGTGAAATTCTGATCAAACAAGCGCATCAGCGAGATATTGCCGAAACTCTCAAGGTTGTCGATTTTGCCAAGGCAAGCCATCAGCCCCAGCACAAAAAACAGGGGCCGCACGGCCCGCTGGTAATAGGCCTCAACAACCTCGGAATCGTTATAGCGTCGTAACAGCAATCGCAAAATTTCCAGACCAATCCAAATCGCCAGCAATTCGGCTGCCAGGGCCACCAGCCCAGCCGGCATTCCCACCAGTTCCAACACCAGAAATGCCAGCCCCAAGGAGGCGAGGAAGGCCAGCTCGGTGAAAACAATCCTCCAACTGGCCGGCGAGATTCGCTGGTGCCGAAACAACAGGCGCGACAACACAAACAGGCCGGCCAAGAGAGCCAGCTGCAGCACCAGGGAAAAGCGACCGAGCAGGCTGAACCAACCGCTGAGCTCAAAGATAATCTGATTCATTGGTTTGGACCTCCAGGGACGGAAACAACATCGGCATTGAGGCCATTAGCGATGGCCTCAATGGCCTTAAGCACCTGCTCGGGTTTCTGCTCGCCATAGATGTTCTGCTTGAGGATTGGCCGGAGGGTATTGGCCAGCGTGGTAATACGCATGCCTTCATAGAAACTGGGAATAATCGAATTATCCAAACTCCTTTCCATCACCGGCAGGTAAGCAGCATCTTTGACTGGCAGCACTACTTTTTGGTTAACGGGCATGTTGCCAATGGCCTGGGCCACCATGTTGCTCTGGGTGTATTCGTTGAGTACAAACAGGGCAAACTTTTGGGCGGCATCGCGTTGACCTGGGGTCGAATCGCGCCCGAAACTCAAAACCAGCATGCGGGCAATCGGCCGGGGCGGCGAACCATCGGGTCCCCGCGGTAAATCGGCCACCGCCAAATTACTGCCAAGGGATTTTTGCAACCGAGTGATGGTGGTGGCATTACAGCTGATCCAATCCAATTGGCCCTTTTCCAGCCTGGTCACCAGCTCATCGGCCGTATCAACGAAAATCACATTCGGCTCCACGTTGGCCCGATAGAGCCATTCCAACCAAGCCAGCACCGATTCCCGGGCAGTCCCCTTAAGGGGCTCTGTGGAGTGGATCCGTGACCTCACCTCCAGCAGTTGAAACAGGGGCTGCTGGGCACGGAAACCGGTGGCCGTCCAGAGCAGCTCCCGCATCTCCAGCGGCAGGCCCATCTTCTGTCCCCCATTGGCCTGGCTCACCAATTGCTCCAGGGTTCGGGGCGGTGTCGGCACCCGCTTGCGGTTGTAACAGGCGACGGTGGGCTGCACCAGCAGGGGCAAGGCCCGAAAGCGATTGCCCTGGCGAAAGCGTCCCAGAAATTTGATCCGTAGGGGGTCAAGCTCCACCGGCTCCAGGGAGCTGCTCGTGGTCAGTCGTTCCTGGGCCAAGGCATAGGCCGCAGGCACCCTGGTGATCAACAGGTCGGGGGCGGCGCCCAGGCCGCTGCGGGAGCGCATCAAGGGCAGCACCTCACTTTCGGAAGTTAGGCGCAGATGCACGCTCACCCGGGGGTTGACCCGCATGAATTCATTGGCCAGCTGCTGGGCCAGGCGTTCGAGATTGGCGCGGGCGATCTTGTCTTCGCCCAGGCCGGCCGAGAGCAGCAGGTTGAGATTCTCGGGGGGGTTCCAAACCTTGCCGCAGCCGCTGGTCAACAGCGCAAGTCCCATCAGGGTTCCCAATAGAGCTCTGCGTCTTGCCATCAACAACCCGCTCAAATCAACTTTCTCACCATGGCAACCATCAAGACATCAAGCCAACAACAGGAAGGGCTACCCATTTATGGGGAGCAAACGGCAGGACGATAAAGGAAGACAGTCCAGGGTTGAATCGTGGGCCATCGCAGCGCATACGGCCTGCGTTTTTGGCAGCCAACTCTGCGCCATTGGCCACTACGCCAGGCCGGGCGATCATGGTTTGATACCGCGCCTGTGCCGTTGGCCACCGCCGTCGTCCTGCTTTCGGGGGGCCTTGACTCCGCCACGGCAGCCGCCCTGGCCCTGGAGGCTGGCCACAGCCTGCTTGCCCTTTCCTTCGATTACGGTCAGCGCCACCGCCGCGAACTGGCAGCGGCCCAATTGCTCAGCCAGCACCTGGGCGTGGCAGAACACCACACCATTGCCGTCAACCTGGCGGCCTGGGGGGGCTCGGCCCTGACCGATCCGAAACTGGCCCTGCCCAGCACGGGCGTGGCCGAGGGCACCATCCCACCCACCTATGTGCCCGGCCGCAATACGGTGTTCATCGCCCTGGGACTGAGTCTGGCGGAGGCCCGGGGGGCGGAACTCCTGGTGCTGGGGGTTAATGCGGTGGATTATTCGGGCTATCCCGATTGCCGGCCTGACTACCTGGAGGCCTTTCAAACCCTGGCGGACCTGGCCACCCGCGCCGGCCGCGAGGGCCATGGGCCGCAACTTTGGGCCCCCCTGGTGCATGCCAGCAAGCTTGAGATTGTGCAGCAAGCCCTGCGGCTAGGGGTGCCGATCGGGGCCACCTGGAGCTGCTATGGCGGCGGCGATCGCCCCTGTGGGGTCTGCGACAGCTGCCGCATCCGCGATGCCGCCCTGATCGAAGCGGGGAGAGCCGATCTCGCCACGAATTAAGCCTGACCCCGCCAGGGGGGAGCGCCTTAGCATCCAAAACCAATGGTCCATCAGTTCAGGCGTTGAAGCGGCCCCTGCCCTGGAGCGAACCCTGGACCCTGGCCCGCCTGCTTGCCGGACCTTTTGGACGGGATGGCCTGGTGTTGCTGGAGGGGGACGGCAGTGCCTTGGGTCGCCGGGCGGTGCTGGGGGTGGCGCCAATCGACACGATCACCTGCCGCGGCCTGCCCGGCGATAGCGGGGCCGTCGACCCTTTCGCGGCCCTGGCCGCCCTCCAAGCCAGTGGCGGCCCTTGGCTCGGTTGGCTCTCCTACGAGGCCGGTGCCTGGGTCGAGCCCAGCGCCCATTGGCAACGGCCCGACATGGCGATCCTCTGGGCCGCCCGCCATGACCCCCTGATCCATTTCGACCGCCAACGGCGCCAATGCTGGCTCCAGGGTGACGACCGCCGGCGCCTGCTGGCCATGGAGGAACAGCTGCAAGCCCTGCTGGCGGCCGCAGGACCCGAGCCGGGCATGGAACCCCACTGGCAGGGCCTTGCCGCCGACCGCTGGCATTGGCACACCTCAAACCCCAGCTACGAACAGCAGGTGACGGCCCTGCTGGAGCGCATCGCCAGCGGCGACCTGTTCCAGGCCAATCTCTCCGCCTGCTGTGAAGCCGAGCTGGATTCCCCCCCCGACCCCCTCGCCCTCTACGGCCGCCTGCGCCGCCATTGCCCCGCCCCCTTTGCCGGCCTGGCGGTGGCGGGCCAGGAGGCGGTCGTATCCGCCTCCCCCGAACGTTTCCTGCGGCTGACCCCCTCGGGCCGCATCCAAACCCGGCCGATCAAGGGCACCAGGCCCCGTCAGGCCGACCCCGGGGAGGATGCCCGTGCCGCCGCCGAGCTGGTCTGCGCCGCCAAGGACCGGGCCGAAAACGTGATGATCGTCGATCTGCTGCGCAATGACCTGGGCCGGGTCTGCCAACCGGGCTCGATCGCAGTCCCCCAGTTGCTGGGCCTGGAGAGTTATGCCCGCGTCCATCACCTCACCTCGGTGGTGGAGGGCCAGCTGCGCTCCGAATGCGACCTGGTGGACCTGCTGCGGGCCTGTTGGCCGGGGGGCTCGATTACGGGTGCCCCCAAGGTGCGGGCCTGCCGCCGGCTGCACGACCTCGAACCGGTGCCCAGGGGGCCCTATTGCGGTTCGCTGTTCTGGCTGGCCGCCGATGGCCGCTTCGACAGCAGCATCTTGATTCGCAGCCTGATGGTGCGGGACCGGCGCCTGCGGCTCCATGCCGGCGGCGGCATCGTGGCCGATTCGGACCCCAGCGACGAAGCCCGGGAGATGGGCTGGAAGTTGCTGCCCCTACTGGAGGCTCTGGCATGAACAGGGATGGGTGTGGAACCATCGCCTGGATCGACGGTCCCGACGATGGCGGCACCTGGGGAGCCCCGGAGCAGTTGGCCCTGCCCCTGGCCGACCGGGGCCTGGCCCTGGCCGACGGCCTGTTTGAAACCATTTTGATCCAAAACGGCAAGCCCCAACTGCTGGCGGCCCACCTGCAGCGTTGGCGCCAAGCCGCCGCCCGATTGGGCATGGCCGCCCCACCGGATGCCGACCGCTTGCGGCCCTTACTGGCGGAGGCGATCGCGCGCAGCGGCAGTAGCGACGCCGCCCTGCGCCTCAACTGGAGCCGGGGCAACGCCGGCCGCGGCATCGCCCTGCCGGCGGACGACGACTGTCCGCCCAGCCATCGCTTCTGGCTGCAGCTAAGCCCCTGGCGGCCGGGTTTTGGGGCGGTCAGCAGCATCATCAGCCAGGGCGAACGACGCAATCCCGCCAGCCAGATCAGCGCCTGCAAGACCTTTGCCTACGGCTGGGCGGTTCAGGCCCGCCGCGAGGCCCAGCAGCGGGGCGCCGATGAAGCCCTGCTGCTCAACATCGCCGGCCAACTCTGCTGCGCCACCACCGCCAACCTGCTGCTGTTGATTGAGGGCCGCTGGCTGACGCCGCCCCTGGCCAGCGGCTGCCTGCCGGGGATCATGCGGGCCGAAGGGCTCGCCCAGGGTTGGTTGCGGGAAGCGGAGCTCTGGCCCGCTGATCTGGATCGCTGCGAGGCGGGCCTGCTGATCAACAGCCTGGACTGCCGGCCCCTGGTGGGCAAACGGCCCCACGTTGAGGCGACCCAGGTCCTAAGCCCAACCGCCCGCAGGCTCTGGGAGCGATGCCTGGCAGATGGAAGCGATCGACGACCGCTTTGCTGAGTTCGCTGGTAGGCCCACTCGCCACCACACAGCCTGGGGCCACCGGGCGATCCACCGCTTTCTGGCCAGTGATCTGCCGCTGCCGCTTGGGGCTGAGCGCTGCTGGGAGCAGCTGCTGGAGTCGTCATAGGTTGGTTGTCGAGCCGATCGATCACGTTGTCCAACGCTGTGGGGGGCCTGAGGGCCGGGATTCACCTGGCAGGGCTGCTGGCCTGTCTGGGGCTCGCCTTGGCCGGTTGCAGCGCCAACACCAAGGAGGTGGCCATCAAGAACGCCAAACCAGGCGACCTGCTGGTGAAGGCCGATGGCAACCGGGTAGAGTTGGCGAAAGCCTTCACGCCAGGCATTGCCAATGGGTTGTACAAGGGTGTCGTGAAGATCACCTCAGATGCCGGAGATTCCAAGGAAAAGATGTATGAAGTCACGGCAATCTGTAGCATCAAGGGAGAACCGGGCTGGCCAGCCTATGACAATATCTATGGAGATCCAATCAGCGATCTCAACGCCAAGCGCCCATTGTCTTTCAAGAATCGCTGGCAGTTCCTGTTCCATTTTGACGGCCGGACGGAACAAACAGGAACGCTTGATCCCAGCGGCTGGGTCTCACGAATGAAGGATAATCTGTGCCGGAAAGGCGATTTCAAGGACACCTGATCCCGCGGCCGCCAGGGAAAAAATGCGAAACCGCTGCCTTGATAATGATTATTGCTGCGATCCCGTTAAGCACTCCCTAAGCCCCGACGACCTGGTATCAACAGACACTTTAGAGCCGCAGACCATCCTTTTGGATAGCGAGGAAATTGCGCCTCGGTGTCTCGATGCCAAAAACACTCTTTTCCGTCGATCTCACCAAACCGATGGATCAGCAGGACATGCCTGGGCACAACCGCTGGCATCCCGAAATCCCGGCCGTGGCTTCGGTGAATCCTGGTGACGTGTTCCGGATCGAATGCAAGGACTGGACCGATGGCCAGATCAAGAACAACGACGACCCCACAGACATTAAAGATGTCAATCTGGAGGTCGTCCACGTCCTTAGTGGGCCAATCTGGGTCAATGGGGCCCAACCCGGAGACATCTTGGTGGTCGACATTCTTGATGTCGGCGCTTTGCAGGGTGATGAGTGGGGTTTCACGGGCATCTTCGCCAAGGAGAACGGTGGTGGCTTCCTCACCGATCACTACCCCAAGGCAGCCAAGGCCATCTGGGATCTGGAAGGCATCTACACCTCCTCCCGTCACATTCCCGGTGTGCGTTTCGCCGGCATCACCCACCCGGGCCTGATCGGTTGCGCTCCCTCCCAGGAACTGCTGAATGAGTGGAACCGTCGGGAGACGGAACTGGTGAATACCGCCCCCGACCGTCGCACCTATGGCGCAGGCCTCTCCGGTAGCGAGCCGGTGCTGGCGGCCCTACCCAACCCCAACAGCGCCATCCTCGGTGCCCTCCCATCCAGCGAGTTCGAGCGGGTAGCGAACGAAGCCGCCCGCACCGTGCCGCCCCGGGAGCATGGCGGCAACTGCGACATCAAGAACCTCACCAAGGGCACTCGCATCTACTTCCCCGTCTATGTCGAAGGCGCCAAGCTCTCGATGGGTGACATCCACTTCTCCCAGGGGGATGGTGAGATCTCCTTCTGTGGAGCCATCGAGATGTCCGGCTACCTCGATCTCCATGTGGAGATCATCAAGGGCGGCATGGCCAAGTATGGGATGGTCAATCCCATGTTCAAAACCAGCCCGGTGGAACCCCACTACACGGACTACCTGGTGTTCGAAGGAATCTCCGTCGATGAATTTGAAGGCAAGCAGTACTACATGGATGTGCACATCGCCTACCGGCGTGCCTGCCTCAACGCCATCGAGTACCTCAAGAAGTTCGGCTACACCGGGGAGCAGGCCTACCTGCTACTGAGCTGCGCGCCGGTGGAAGGCAGAATCAGCGGCATCGTTGATATCCCCAACGCTTGTTGCACCCTGGCCATCCCCACCTCGATCTTCGACCAGGACATCCTCCCCCGCTGATCAGCAAAGAAAGAAAGGGGCCTGAGAGTAAGGCTCCTTTCTTCTTTCTCATGCTTATGTCCTTGCTCCTCCTCTCTTTTGCGCGATGCCTGTCTACGAATACAGCTGCACCAATGGCTGCGACAACTATGAAGTCTGGCGCAGCATCAATGAGCGCCAGAAGGAGACCAACTGCCCGAGCTGCACGGCGGCAGGCCTGCGCGTGTTCACGCCTATCATGTCGCTCAGCGGATCCTTCAGGCTGAAGCAGGAGCAATCCGGACCTCGCCTGGTGCGCAAGGAAAGCAAAGAAGTGGCCGGAAAGCAGCGGCTAAAGGAGAGCGGCACCCGTCCTTGGATGCTCAATCGCGGTTGTTGAGGCTCACAGCCACCGTCCAAGACAACGGATGGTGGTCATGCGTGCTTCAGACCGTGAGGAATTCCTTGATCACGTCATCGGAAAGCTGGTTGGTTTGGCCACTAGAGACGATGCCGCCGCGCTGCATGGCGTAATAGAAGTCGGACTGGCGGACAAAGTGCAGGTGCTGCTCCACCAGCAACACGCTGATGCCGGTTTCCTTCATGATCCGCTGGACGGCATGCTCAATGTCGAGGATGATGGAGGGTTGAATTCCCTCGGTGGGTTCATCGAGGAGCAGTAGTTTCGGTTTGCCCAAAAGGGCACGGGCGATCGCGAGCTGTTGTTGCTGTCCGCCGCTGAGGTCACCGCCTTTGCGCTTGAGGAACTTCTCGAGGATCGGGAACAGATCGAAAATCAGAGGGTCGATGTGGCGGTTCTTTTCCAGGCCCCCGGGCAGGGCCTCCATGCCGAGCAGCAAATTCTCCTTGACCGTCACCTGGGGTATTATGTCCCTGCCCTGGGAGACATAGCCTATACCTGCCCGGGCCCGCTTATAGGGCGGTTGGGTAGTGAGCAGGCCGTCCTGGTAATTAATCGTGCCGGATCTCTGCTGCAGTAAGCCGATGACAGTCTTGAGGAAGGTGGTCTTGCCGACGCCATTGCGGCCGATCAGGCAAACCATCTTGCCTTCATGGATGGTCAGATCAACGTTACGGAGAATGTGACTTTCTCCGTAATAGACATTGAGGTCGGAGACCTGGAGCAGGGTTTGCGCGCTGGTGGGGGACATGGGGTCGGTGGGTAATGGACGGAAAGCGATTACTGTTCAGGTGGCCCCAAGTAGACCTCGATCACCCGCGGGTCGGATTTCACCTTCTCCAGCGGCCCTTCCGTGAGCACCTGTCCCTGGTGCAGAACGGTGACGTCGAAACCCAGGTCGCGGATGAACTCCATATCGTGCTCAATCACCACAACGGTGTGGTCACCGGCAAGCGACTTGATCAGCTCGGCCGTGCGCAGGGTTTCCTCATCGGTTAGACCAGCGACGGGCTCATCAAGCAGCAGCACTTCGGGGGACTGGGCTACGAGGGAGGCGATCGCCAGCCACTGCTTCTGGCCGTGGGAGAGGGAGCCGGCCTTGACGGTGGCAAACGGGGTGAGACCCACGTAATTCATGATCCGATGTACTTCATCCTTCGATGACTGGGATAATTTTGAGCCCAGCAAGCTGAAGGCGTTCTTATCTGGCGAGGCGGACAATTCCAGGTTTCGCAGGACGCTGAGATTCTCAAAAACGCGCGGCGTCTGAAACTTACGGCCGATGCCAGAGCGTGAGATCTGCTGTTCGGAGACGCCGAGCAAGGACTTCCCCTTAAAGGTCACCGTTCCTTTCGTGGGTCGCACCTTGCCTGTGATGACATCCAGAAAAGTGGTCTTGCCGGCACCGTTGGGGCCGATTATGGACTTCAGCTCACCTTTATAGAGCTTAAGACTGAGGTCTGTGAGGGCATAAAAGCCATCGAAACTCACGCTAACGTCATTGAGCTCGAGTAGAGGTTCTGACATGGATATCGAAAGGGTGCAAAATCGAAAAAGCGGTCACAGCAGACATGCCAGGACAGGGCCCCTGGAGGACTAATCCACCGGAATGACCTCCTTGTCCAGCTGTGGGTAGGTCTTGGACTTCTTGGCGATGCCGAAGGCGGCCAGGAAGGTGGTTAAGCCTCCTTTGGTGATCCAGCCGTAGATGCCATCGGGCATCAGAACCACCACGAAGATGAACAGGGCACCTTGCACGAACAGCCAGGCCTCCGGCAGCGCCTCGCTGACCAGGCTGCGCAGATAATTAACTAGGACGGCGCCGATAATCGGACCCACGAGGGTGCCCCTACCACCCACCGCCACCCAGATCACCATCTCGATCGAGAAGGCGATCGACATGTACTGGGGCGACACGATGCCTGATTGGACTGTGTAAAGTGCACCAGAGATGCCGCATAGGGCTCCAGCCACCAGAAAGACGATCGTCTTGAAGGGAACGGGGTTGAAGCCGGCGAAGCGCAGGCGGCTTTCATCGTCACGGATAGCGATCAGGGCATCGCCGAAGCGACCGCTTGTGAAGTAACGGCAGACAATGAATGCTAGGGGCAACAGGACCACGGTCAGGCGGTAGAACCACACCTGCATCTCGGGAGATCCCACCAGCTGGCCGAACAACTCGGTGGTGCTGGTCTTGAGGCCGTTGGTGCCGTCAAAGAGCTTCTGTTGTCCGTTGAAGAAGTGGAAGAAGACCATCAGAGCCGCCTGGGTGATGATCGAGAAATACACCCCCTTGATGCGGTTTCTGAAGATCAGCCAACCCACCACACCTGCTACCGCTGCGGGAATCACCCAGAGGGCAATCAGCGAAAAGACCGGAGACCAGAAGGGTTGCCAGAAGAAGGGAAGTTGGGCGACGCCATAGTTCTCGAAGAACTTGGGAATGCCATTGCCACCCGCCAGACTCTTGGTGTTGAGCATCAGGTTCATGGCCACGGCGTAGCCCCCAAGCGCGAAGAAGATGCCCTGCCCCAGGCTCAACAGACCGGTGTACCCCCAGATCAAGTCGATCGCCAGCGCCGTGATCGACAGCGCGAAGTAGCGGCCGAAGAGGTTGAGCCGGAAGTCGTCAAGCGCCGCCGGAAGAATGAACAGGGCGATCGCCAGCAGAATCCAGGGGAGGAGTCGTTGGAAAAGTTTCACAGGTTGGGCTCCTGGTCGGGAGATGGAACGGGAATCTGCGCAGGGTTGACATGAATGGGTCAGGCATCGACCGAGCGGCCCTTCTGGGGGAACATTCCGTTGGGACGGAATTGGAGAAATACGATGATGAAGATGAACACCAGCACCAGGGACATGCTGGTGGTAGCGAAGAACTCGATCACCCCTTTTGCCGCCATTGGCATGTTTGGGAAGATGGTCAGCAAGGTGCCTGAGCCAATCACCGACTGGATGATCCCCAGCAGCAATGAGGCCAGCACGGTGCCCAGCAGATTGCCCACACCGCCAAGCACAATCACCATGAAGCAGGAGACGATGTAGGCGGCACCGAGGTTCGGGCCGACCGAACCCAGGAGGGTGATTGCACAACCGGCAACACCGGCCAGTCCGGATCCGATGCCGAAGGTGATGCTGTCCACCCGGTCGGTGGGAATGCCGAGGCAGTTGCTCATCTGTCGGTTCTGGGTCACGGCACGGATGCGCAGACCCCAGACACTTTTATTGAGGAACCAATAGGTGGCCAAGAGCAACAGGGCCGACAGCAGAATGATGAAGATGCGCAGACCCGGCAACTCAATGGTGCCGATCATTCCCCAGCTCCCCTGCAGCCATTTGGGTGCCGTCACGTCGATATTGCGGGGGCCAAACCAGGGCTTGGCCAGGGGACGGATCTTGTCAAAGAGGTTGACTGCGACCAGGCCGATGCCGATGGCGATAGCCCATCCCAGTCCATTTAAATAGGTGAAGAACGGCTTGGCGGAGAACTTGGCCGCGAGTAACTTGGAGAAGAGAAATCCAACCACGACGCCCACAATGATGCCAAGCATCATTGCAGTCGACACGCTGCGAATCAACTGGATGAGAATTAGGCTGACACCCCAGGTTGCAAGAAGTGTTTCGAGAGGCCGTCCATAGAGTTTTCTGATCAATGTCCTTTCCAGCAGCACTCCGACGAGGGCCGTCACGATGAAGGCAAGAACCAGCGAGACCGGGAAATACAATTCGAAAATCACACCACCCATGGGCTTGAAGGCCGACTGCACCACGTAGGTGACATAGGCCCCGAGCATCATGAACTCGCCGTGGGCGAGGTTGATAACCCCCATCAATCCGAAGACGATGGCAAGGCCTGTGGCTGCCAGCAGCAGCACTGACCCGATGCTGAGGCCATCGAGGATCTGAGAAAAGAAAAGTTCCAACGGAAGAAGTGTTTAACGTTAGATCCAACGTTGCGAGCGCAACGTTGGATCGGGTCGAACGTGGTGGTGTGCCGAGCGGTAAAGCGGCGGTTCCCGCAGGAACCACCTGCCGTTTATGGATTGAAGGACCGGGCCTTGATCACATCTTGAACTTGCCAGCGTCAGGACGGTTCTGGGTCCAGTCGCAGGTGAAGCCCTTGGTTTCAGGAACGAACTGGTTCCAAGGAATTGGGGGGATCGCCTTGACGCTGTCTTGGAGGATCTTGAACTGGCCGGTGGCCTCCGCCTCGCCGATGAGCACCCTCTCGGAGGTGTGGTGGTTAGGGAACATCTTGATTTCGCCCTGGGGAGCGGCGAAGGTTATCCCGATCATGTCGGTGCGTACTTTATTGAGATCTTCGAAGGTTCCTGCCTTCTCGACGGCGTTCTTCCAGAGGTACAACATGTTGTAGGCGGATTCGGCCGGGTCACCCGTGACCCGATCGGCGCCGTACTTCGACTTGAAGTCCGCAGTGAACTTCTTGGAAGCCGGGGTGTCCAGGCTCATGAAGAAGTTCCAGGCGGCATAGGTGCCGGTGGTGTACTGAGGACCGATCTGACGTATCTCCTCTTCCGCGATGGAGAAGGACATGATCGGATACTTGGCAGGGTCGATGCCAGAAGCCTTGAACTGCTTGAAGAGAGCGACGTTTGAGTCACCGTTCAAGGTGTTGATGATGATCCCGCCATTGGGGAAGGCCTTCTTGATCTTGGCGATGATCGGTGCCACTTCGGTGTTGCCAAGAGGGATGTAATCCTCGCCGACAGTCTGACCACCGAGAGCCTTCATCTGCTCTTTGATGATCGTATTGGCCGTGCGTGGGTACACGTAATCAGAGCCAACTAGATAAACCTTTTTGCCAAGCTTGCCCGAGAACTTGTCCATAAGCCACTGAACTGCAGGCTCGGCCTGTTGGTTCGGAACGGCGCCGGTGTAGAAGATATTCTTGGAGCACTCCTGACCCTCGTACTGAATCGGGTAGAAGAGCATGTGATTCTTGGACTCGAAGACCGGCAGCATCGCTTTGCGGCTGGCGGAGGTCCAGCCGCCGAAAACCACTGCCACTTTGTCGGAGTCGATCAGCTTCTGGGCTTTTTCGGCAAAGGTAGGCCAGTCGGAGGCACCGTCTTCGACGACTGGAACAATTTTGTACGACTTGCCAGCAACTTTGACGCCGCCGGCGGCATTGATTTCGTCGATCGCCATTTCCTCGACTTCTTTCAAAGTCGTTTCGGAAATAGCCATGGTGCCACTTAGTGAATGGAGGATGCCAACCTTCACTTCACCATCGAAACCGCCGGCTGCGCCAGCATCGGTGGTGGCAGTCTTTTCACCCCCGGTGCCACCCCCTGTGCCACCGCCGCCGCCACAGGAGGCCAGCGTGAGCGTGAGGCCCAAAGCGGAGAGAGTTCCAATGAGGCGGCGGGTGGGCTGATGTTGTGCCAAAGACTTCATGAAAGGGCTCCTGAGAAGAACGAGTCGCGCGATGGCTCCCGCATGGACCCCATGGATTGGGTCGGGGTAAAAGTAAGAAGGCTTTCTGGGGAACCCCGTAGCAACGCACACCGTTTTGCAGGCTGTCTGCAGCCCCACACTGTTGTCGTGTCAAGCCGCCCAGGCACAGGGCCTGGTATCTGGTTTTCAGCCCTGGGGCAACTGGGCCAGCAGGAAGGCCTCGACACGATCCAGCCCCTCCCCGCTGCGCAGGTTGGTGAAACACCAGGGCCTGCCGCAGCGCATGCGCTCGGTGTCCTGCTCCATCACCGCCAGGCTGGCGCCCACCATCGGCGCCAGATCAATTTTGTTGATAACCAACAGATCGCTGCGGGTGATGCCGGGACCGCCCTTGCGGGGAATCTTGTCGCCAGCGGCGACATCGATGACATAAATGCAGAGATCGACCAGTTCGGGGCTGAAACTGGCGGCGAGGTTGTCACCGCCGCTTTCCACCAGCACAAGATCAAGCCCAGGGAAAGCCCGCTCCAACTCGGCCACCGCGGCCCGATTGATCGAGCAGTCCTCGCGGATGGCGGTATGGGGACAGCCACCGGTTTCGACACCACGGATGCGCTCCGGGGGCAGGGCACCGGCCTGGGTGAGGAATTGGGCGTCTTCCTGGGTGTAGATGTCGTTGGTGACGACGGCCAGCTCCAGGCGATCGCGCAAGCGCAGGCAGAGGGCCTCCACCAGGGCCGTCTTGCCGGAACCCACCGGACCGGCCACCCCCACCCTTAAACGGCTCATGGCCCCAGCGCCCACGCTTCCCAGCCTAGGGGTGGGTCCCGGGGGAACAGAGCCCTTGGCAGTGGCAGCGCTTGTCCACAATCAGCTGCGGAAGAGCCTGGAGTAGAGCTCGGAGTGGCCCAGCTGGGCCAAGCCTGCCCCCACGCCCCCAGTCCAGAGGCTGGCGGGATCGGCATTGGCAAGCTCCCGGGCCCGCTGGGCCAGCAGGGGCGCCAGGGCGAGTTGCAGGCCCTGGGCCTGGGTGGGACCCAGGGGCACAAGCCGCACGGCGGCGCTGAGCTGGCCGGCGACCCAGCTATAGATGAAAGCCTCGACCAGCTCGCCCGGTTCAAGCTGCAGGCAGACGCCCGCCCAGGCCCAGGCAGCGGGCCAGGCCAGGGGGGGGGCCGCAGCGGGCAGGGGCCAACCCAGATCGGCCAGCAACCCACACAGAGATCCCCCCATCTGCCGTTGTTGGGCCCGCACTTCGGGCGCCTCCCTTTGGGCGAGCAGCCAGCCATCTCGCTCAACCACTGCCTGCAGCGCCGCCTCGGCCTCCAGGGGATCGGCGCTGCGGGTCCGCTCAAGCAGGGCCATCAAGCCAGGCAGTGTCGCCGCTTCCACAGTGAGGCAGCCGCGCCACAGTTCGGCCTCCAGCCAGCAGCGCAGCGTTGCCGCATCGCCTAAGCGGCCGTGCTGCACCAGCCATTCGAGTCCCTCGGAATAACTGAAGCCCCCCACCGGCAAGGCCGGACTGACCAGCTGGAACAGATGCAGCCGCTTCTCAACCATGGCTGTGGGCGCTGCTGTGGCTGTGGGCGCTGCCATAGGCGCCGGCCTCGGGCTGAAATGGTTCCTGGAGGCGATCAACCAGCAGGCCGCGGCGGCCGAGCAGATCGGCCAACACCGGGTCATCAAGCAGGCGCAATTCCGTGGCCCGCAGCTCCAGTGCCACATGGCGATTGCCCAGGTGATAGGCCGCCTGCAGCAGCTCCAATGGCGCCCGGGCACGGACCCTGAGCAGGGTTTCCGGCGCCGCCATCACCTGCACCGCCGAACCCCCACTAGCCCCGCTAAGCCACTCACCGGGCTGCAGCGGTTCGCCCCGATCCAATTGCAAGAGCAGTTCTTGGCCACAGAGACTGTGCCGCTGGCCCCGCAAGCGGCTGCGTTCATCGGCCGAAAGGGCCAGCGCCAACGGCGGCGACTGCGAAAGTGCCGGCGGCTGGGGGGAGCGGCGCGTCAAGATCAGGGGCAAGGGCGCAGATTCAGGCACAGGGCTGACTCCCGTAAACAGGATCCACCAAAGTGTGCTCTGTTGAGGGGATTGCTGTGATCAGCGACGGGGCATGGCATGGCGCAGCCCAGCTGCGCTTCAGCTGCGCCGCCGATGGTCGCACCCACCATCAGGGGGGCACCACGGCGCCGCTCAGGGTGCAGCGCCCCTTTGGGCGGGCCGATGGCCGCTGCGAACTGCCCCTGCTGCACACGGCCGGGGGGCTGGTGGGGGGCGACCGGCTCAGCATCACGGCCCAGCTCGGCCCGGGCAGCCGGGTGCTGCTCACCAGCGCGGCGGCTCAAAAGGTGTACGGATCGATCGGCCGCTCCCGCCTCAGCCCCGCCGGCGCCTGGGCCCGCCAAGAGCTCAGCTTCACAGTTGGGGCCGGGGCTGACCTGGAGTGGCTGCCCCAAGATCTGGTGCTGTATGCAAACGGTCTCTGCGAGCAACGCACGCGGGTGTGGCTGGCCAGCGGCGCCAGCTGGCTGGGGGCTGAGGTCGTCCGGCTGGGGCGCACGGCCGCCGCGGAGACCCTGGGCGAAGGACGCTGGCGGTCCCTGCTGGAGATCGAGCGCGAGGGCCCCAACGGGGAGGGTGGCCACTGGGAACTGGTGGACCGACTGGAACTGGGCGGAGAGGGTTTGCTCCAGGGCCATGGCATGGCCGCAGAGCCCGTTTTCGGTTCCTTGGTTTGGGCGGCACCCCAGCCTTTGGCGTCCGCCACCTTGGCCAGGCTGCTGGCGGCCTGCCGGGCCGATCGCGGCGATCTGCCTGGCGAGCTGGCCTGCGGGGCCCTGGAGCAGGGGCTGGTGGCCCGCTACCGGGGACCATCCAGCCAGGCGGCCCGCACCTGGTTCAGCCGCCTATGGGCCCGGATCCGGGCCGCCAACAAGCTGGCCCCGCCCGAGCGGCCGCGGCTGTGGCCTTTCCAGGAGGAGCCCTTCGCTGGCCCGGGTGCCGATCTGAGGATGGATTTGGATTAACGCCTGCGCCTGCCAAACTGGATTCAGGCTGACCCAACCGGATCGCCCTCTTCAGCGCGGCATGCATCTCACCCCCCAGGAAAAAGACAAGCTGCTGATCGTGACCGCGGCCCTGCTGGCGGAGCGGCGCTTGCATCGCGGCCTCAAGCTCAACTATCCAGAGGCCGTGGCCTGGCTCAGTTTTCTGGTGCTAGAGGGGGCCCGCGATGGCCGCAGTGTGGCCGAATTGATGGAGCAGGGTTCCACCTGGCTGAGCCGTGATCAGGTCATGGAGGGGGTGCCAGAGCTGGTGGAGCAGGTGCAGATTGAAGCGGTGTTTGTTGATGGCACCAAGTTGGTGACCCTCCATGATCCGATCCGGATAGCGGCGCCGTAGCCAAGCTCACCCCGGCGGCGCCGAAGCCACGCACTCTTCTATCACTGAGAGAATGGCGGCAACCTGAGCGGACTGGCGTCTGCCCCCGAGCCCATGCCCCCCCTGATCCCCGGCGAGTTGCTGAGTGAACCCGGCGAGCTTGAGCTCAACGCCGGCAGGCCAGTCACCACGCTCACGGTGGCCAATACGGGCGACCGACCGGTGCAGATCGGCTCCCATTTCCATTTCCACGAGGCCAACATGGCCTTGAAATTCGATCGCGAGGCGGCCCGGGGCCTGCGGCTCGACATTCCGGCGGGCACAGCCATCCGCTTTGAACCCGGCGACAGCCGCGCCGTGAACCTGGTGCCCTACACCGGTGCGCGTCAGGTTTTTGGTTTCAACGGCTTGATCAACGGCCCCCTGGCCTGAGGGCGGCTCGCCCGTCCCAGCGTTCTGTTCTCTATCCAGGCCCCTCTCGCGCAGCACCGATCCCATGGCTTATCGCATCGACCGTCGCGCCTATGCCGAGACCTACGGCCCCACCACTGGCGACCGCCTGCGGCTGGCCGACACCGAGCTGATCCTGGAGGTGGAAAAGGACTACACCAGCTACGGCGATGAGGTGAAGTTCGGAGGCGGCAAGGTGATTCGCGACGGCATGGGCCAGGCCCAGACCCCCCGGGCCGCCGGGGCCGTGGACACCGTGATCACCAATGCCCTGATTCTGGATTGGTGGGGCATCGTCAAAGCCGATATTGGTCTCAGGGATGGACGCATCTGCGCCATCGGCAAGGCGGGCAACCCCGACATCAGCGATGGGGTGACGATCGTCATCGGCCCTGGCACCGAGGCGATCGCCGGTGAAGGCCACATCGTCACCGCCGGAGCGATCGACACTCACATCCATTTCATCTGTCCCCAGCAGATCGAAACCGCCCTGGCCAGTGGCGTCACCACCCTGCTGGGGGGCGGCACGGGGCCGGCGACGGGCACCAACGCCACCACCTGCACCCCTGGCGCCTTCCATCTGGCCCGCATGCTGCAGGCGGCCGAAGGGCTGCCGGTGAACCTGGGCTTCTACGGCAAAGGCAATGCCAGCACCCCTGAAGCCCTCGAAGAGCAGATCCGCGCCGGTGCCTGCGGCCTCAAGCTGCACGAAGATTGGGGCACCACGCCGGCCGCCATCGACTGCTGCCTGGCGGTGGCTGATCGTCTCGATGTGCAGGTGTGCATCCACAGCGACACCCTCAACGAAGCGGGATTTGTGGAGGACACGATCCGGGCCATCGGCGGCCGCACCATCCACACCTTCCACACCGAGGGGGCCGGCGGCGGCCATGCGCCGGACATCATCAAGATCTGCGGCGAGGCCAACGTGCTGCCCAGCAGCACCAACCCAACACGGCCCTACACCTGCAACACCCTGGAGGAGCACCTGGACATGCTGATGGTGTGCCACCACCTCGATCCGCGCATCCCGGAGGATGTGGCCTTCGCCGAATCGCGCATCCGCCGCGAAACAATCGCCGCCGAAGACATCCTGCACGATTTGGGCGCCTTCAGCATCATCGCCAGCGATTCACAAGCGATGGGGCGGGTGGGTGAGGTGATCACGCGCACCTTCCAGACGGCCCACAAGATGAAGGTGCAAAGGGGATTCCTGCCGGAGGATGGGGCCGGCAGCGCCAACGGCTCCGGTGGCCGCAACGACAACACCCGCCTGAAGCGTTATATCGCCAAGGTGACGATCAACCCGGCAATTGCCCATGGCATCGACAGCCAGGTGGGTTCAGTGGAGGTGGGCAAATTGGCCGATCTGGTGCTGTGGAAACCGGGCTTTTTTGGCGTGAAACCGGAGCTGGTGATCAAGGGCGGCTCGATTGTCTGGGCCCAGATGGGCGATGCCAATGCCTCAATCCCCACGCCGGGCCCGGTGCATGGCCGGCCAATGTTTGCCGCCTATGGCGCAGCGCTGGCACCGAGCTGTCTCACCTTTGTGAGCCAGGCGGCCCTGGATGCCGATCTACCACGCCAGCTAGGGCTGCGGCGGCCTTGTGTGCCGGTGGTGAACACCCGGGCGATCGGCAAGACGGCAATGCGCAACAACTCTGCCCTTCCCAAGATGGAGGTGGATCCCCAGACCTACGAGGTGTTTGCCGATGGCGAACTGCTAACGTGTGAACCGGCGGGAGTGCTGCCGATGGCGCAAAGATATTTTCTGATCTAGCAAATTATGCCTAATTAATGATTACGTCCTATTAGTCTTTTTGTTTTTGGGCTTTCCGCTCCTCTTGTAATCGCCTTTTTTCGCGCGCTATAGCAGCTTTTCTTTGCTTCTCAAAATTGCGTTTCTGCATAAGATCTTGTTGATGCCTTAACTTTTCGATGTTTCTAGCGTTATTGCGTAAATCATAAAGTCGGTTAGCTTCTATATTTTTATTTTGCAAATCTTTCTGGACATCTTTAATTTTGTTAGTGAAAACGTTGAATATAGAGCCCGACTTATAGGGAGAGACTTTAAAAAGCGAGGCAATTGAATTGAGGGCCGTCATATTTGTTCTTGGATTCCAGGCACCAGCAGCAAAACCAAAGGCAGCGACCAAAGAAATGGCAGCAGCGCGCAAGCTTAGCTTGTAAATTGGCATGTATTGTTCAGTAAATGGGCCAGGTATTTTCGATTCGAAAGCTTTTGCTGACGACTGGACCACTGCCAGGGACTGCCGCTTAAGCTGCTCTAGGGGCATGTTAAGGGCTTCGTTAGGTAAAGCTGGACCCTGAAATTTAGCCATCCGCTCTTGCAGATCTCTCTGGGTGGAAGCTTGGCTTATCTGATCTTTAAGCTGGTTCGCTTTCGCATTAACATTTGCAATATTGGCCTTGTTTGTCAATTCGATGTTTCTAATTCCTCTCCAATTCGCATAGCCAATTAGAGGTAGCAACATCAGAAAGCCCAGAGCAGCCCACGCAGCGAGCCGAGCGGATAGGTTTCGCCTGGATTTGATTAATTGACTGTCAGGATTAAATGCAGTAGCAAAGTGCATAAACGCCAAGCCTGCCAGAGGTATGGAGGAGCTATTGCATAAAGCGCTGGCAAAGGTGATCATCCAAACCGGATCAAGCAATCGGAAGGGTAATATATCGAAGATTACATAAACTAAGTATAGTGCAAATAATCCTATTGACAAATTGCTTAAAATCAGTCCGACTTTATGGCTGCCAATATCATTTAAAGTGGGATCAGATCGGAACACAAAAAAATCCTGAAGAATTGACCCTGAGCTTAGGGGGTCTTGGGCCTTGAAATCAATGCCCGCACAGATGTTTTCCGAACATCCCAGGTTGCTGGACCAGAACTGGCAGCCCTATCTGCCGGGCTCCGCAGAGGTAATTTGGATCTCCGCCAAGCTTGAGCAGGACGGTAGGGCGCACACCCTAGGGAGCCTAACCACTGGGTGGTGGCTTCCCAGCTCTGGCAGCCAGGCTTGAATCCAACCAATAAAAAACCCTCTCTTTCGAGAGGGCGAAGAAAGGTGCTGAGTCAAAATCTTCAGGAAACTGAAGATTGGATGCGGCGACGAAGTTTGCGGGACACACCGAATGCCATACCTGCCCCAACAATGGGAAGGGGTCCTGGAACGGGTGTAGTATTTCCGTCGTCGTACTTATAAGTAAGATATAGTGGACCGCTCAAAGTAAGACTGTTTCCAAAAATACCGCCTCCAGAAGGTGGCATGGCAGCAAAGTTGGGATTATAAACACTGACAGTTGGAGTTCCTGCGAAATAAGCTTCAATTCCAGTGGGCATAATCATGTTAAAGGCTCCGGTGTACGAACCCGAAGCGGGTAATACTACTGGTGAAAAGGCAGTTGTTACAGGATTACCAGATAAAGGAACGTTATTCATACTGCCACTAAAGGCAGAGCCAGGCCCGTTGTTAAATTTAAATAAAGGGCTGGAAGTTGCTGTATAAGTTCGTGGAGTAGTATCAAATTGACCCGCTGTAATACTGCCTCCATAGCTCAGCATGGGTGCTGAATTAGGGGTTGGACCCGTGAGTGAAACCATTTTCAGCTGGGAAGCTGCGGCGGCACTAAACCCCGGGAAGACAATGTTGGCAGGGTTATTGGGGGGGGTGCTAAAGCTTACGGGACCAACTACTTGATACTGGATTACAGCGTGAGCAGGAGCAACTGCCAAGATTGAAGTAATCCCGCCAAGAGCGAGCAAATGATGAAGTTTCATGGATTTTAGAGAGCAGACCCCAAAACCATAGCACATCCAGGGCCGTAACAGGCAGCAGAGATGGCCCCAAGGGGACAATGTGTCGAAATCCCGGCAAACGCCAAGGCCATGGCGAAGTGGTCTGCCGCCTGGCCAAAACCGCCTGGCCCAACTTGTGTATCAATGGTAACAAGGTACTATCAACCCACGGCAGCAGGATCTCCCCAATGCTCCTGGTGCCATGTTCACGGACTACCGGCCCAACCACGGCTACGACGAGTACTTCAGCGCCGTAGACCAGCCCCGCGCCGCCCTGAGCCCCCTGCTCTCGTCCCTCGGCCGCATGGGTATTGACCAGCTCAACACCAACCATGCCGCAGCCGCAGCCCTGCTCAAGCGGCTCGGCGCCACCTTTCGCCTCAATGATTCCGGTAGCGGCGGCGTCGAGCGGATCCTGCCCTTTGATCCCCTGCCCCGCCTGATCGCCGCCAAAGAATGGGAGCGGCTGGAGCGTGGCCTGTTCCAACGCCTGCACGCAATTGATCTGTTCTTGGCAGATGTCTATGGCCCAGGGAGCATTATGGCTGATGGCGTGGTGCCCCGCGAAGACGTCGAAAGCTCCCAGGGCTGGCGGCCCCAGATGCAGGGGCTGACCCCACCCCTGGGGCGCTGGTGTCACATCTCCGGCCTGGATCTGGTGCGCGATGGCAACGGCACCTGGCGGGTACTGGAAGACAACCTGCGCTGCCCCTCAGGCGTGGCCTATTTCCTGGAAAACCGGCGGGTGATGAAGCGCATCTTCCCCAGCCTGTTCGACGGACGTACCGTCCATCCCATCGATAATTATGCATCTAATTTACTGCAAACACTGCGGGAGCTAGCGCCCTGGACTGACACCCCCAAGGTGGTGTTGTTGAGTCCTGGCGTTTACAACAGTGCCTATTTTGAGCACAGCTATCTGGCCCAGCAAATGGGCATTCAACTAGTCGAAGGCCGGGACCTCACCTGCGAATCGGGAAGGGTCTGGATGCGCAGCACCGCCGGCCTGGAGCCCGTCGATGTGATTTACAGACGTATTGATGATGATTTTCTCGACCCTGAGGTGTTCCGTCCCGATTCCCTGCTTGGCGTCAAAGGATTGATCGGTGCCTATCGGGCCGGCAAGGTGGCAATTGCAAATGCCCCTGGCACCGGCGTGGCTGACGACAAACTCATCTATGCCTATGTACCGGAAATGATCCGCTACTACTTGGCGGAAGAACCAATCATCGAAAATGTGCCCACCTACCTCTGCTCACGCCCAAAAGAAAGGGCCTATGTTCAAGCAAATCTCAAGGACTTAGTAGTAAAATCCGTGGCTGAAGCTGGCGGTTATGGCATGTTAATAGGACCCCATGCCAGCGAAGCCGAAATCAGCGATTTTTCCGCTCGCATCGAAGCGGATCCGCGCAACTTCATCGCCCAGCCCACCCTTGAACTTTCCACAGTTCCTTCGTTAAGCGAAGGGGTGTTATACCCTTGCCATGTGGATCTAAGGCCCTACGTGCTACGGGGCCGTGGCAGCTGGGTCACCCCGGGAGGCCTCACCAGGGTAGCCTTACGACGTGGCTCCTTGGTTGTGAATTCATCTCAAGGGGGAGGCTCCAAAGATACCTGGGTGGTTGATGATCGTCTGGCTGATGACCTTCAAATCCAGGAGATGACTTCATGCTGAGTCGGGTCGCTGATTCCTTATACTGGATTAATCGCTATGTCGAACGGGCGGAGAATATTTCCCGTTTCGTCGAGGTCAGCCAAGCTATGGCCCTTGATTGCCCGCCGGGCAGCGCCGAACCCTGGCTGCCCCTGATCGATGCCAGCGGCGATCGAGAACTGTTCGATAAGTTGTTTCCCGCAGGCAGCCCGGACGATGTGATTAATTTTCTGGTGCGCGAACCGAAAAACCCCAGCTGCATCGTCAACTGCCTCGCCAGCGCCCGCGAAAATGCCCGTCAGATCCGCGATGTCATCACCACAGAGATGTGGGAGCAGATCAACGGTTTTTATTGGTCTCTGCAAGAGCAGGAGTATTGGCAACAGCCCCCCCAAGAGCAGCTCCGCGAAATTCGGCGGGCTTGCCAACTTTTCTATGGCATCACCGACGCCACCCTCAGCCGCGACCTTTCTTGGCAATTCAGTCGGCTGGGTCGCCTGCTGGAACGGGCCGACAAAACAACCCGCATTCTTGATGTCAAATATTTTCTGCTGCTTCCCTCCACAGAAGTGGTAGGGGGGGTGTTGGACGAACTGCAATGGATCTCCCTGCTACGCACCGCCGGCGCCTATCAAATGTTCCGGCAATCCCAACAGAAGGCGATCGCGCCGGATGCGGTAGCGGCCTTCCTGCTGCTGGATCCGATCTTTCCCCGGTCGGTGCGCTACTGCCTGGAGCGCATCAGGGATAGTCTCCAGATTGTGCAAGGTCAACGGGTACCCGGTCCACCCGATGATCTGGAATGCCTGATCGGCCTGGTTTTGGCCCGGTGGAGTTATACGCGCATCGAAGAATTAATAGCAAATGGCTTGCATGAAGCGATCGATCATCTGCAACAGGACCTAAACAAGCTCCATGGCCTCATCGAACAGCGCTATTTCATTATTCCAACCAATACCCCTGATTCGGCATGCGAGCCCGCGTAACCCATACCCTCACCTACCGCTACAGCACGCCTGTGCTGCTCGGCCCCCATCGTTTCTGCCTCAAACCCAGGGGCCATGGTTTCCAGCGACTGCTGGACTACGAATTGAGCATCATTCCTGAGCCTGCTTGCCTTTATCCCCTGGTGGCCGCCAGCGGGGATGAAATCCTCAGGGCCCGCTTTGACGGTGGCACCGAGTTCTTCCAGTTGATCTCCACCAGTTTGGTTGAAACCCGGATTCCCCCTGATCTTGAAGAATGCCTGTTTGAGAACCCACCCCATTTGCCCTATCCGGTCGGTCAGCTCAACGGTGACCTGATGGGCTCCCTGCAGGGCTGGCTGCCCAATGGCCAGCACGACCCTGCCGCCGTGGACCTGGCCCAGGAGGCCTTGATGGGCAGTGATCAACGCGCACCCAAATATCTGGAGCAATTGGTGGCGATCATTCAAGACCAGGTGAAATACACGCCCCGTCACCTGGGGCCCGCCTGGCCCGCCGGCCGCACCCTCAAAGAGCGGGTGGGTTCCTGCCGCGATCTGGCCATGCTGATGATTGAGGTCTGCCGTTGCGTAGGCTTACCCTCCCGTTTCGTAAGCGGCTATCACCTGGTGGAACCGCGGCCGAAGCATTACGACCTGCATGCTTGGGCGGAAATCTACCTGCCTGGCGCCGGTTGGCGCGGCTACGACCCCAGTGGCCAGGGCGCGATCGATGATCGCTACATAACCCTTGCCACCTCCTCCAAGCCCCATCTGACCGCCGCAGTCAACGGCAGTTTCTCGGGAGCCACAAAGGTCAACAGCGAACTGGGTTGGTCGATTGAAGCCGAGGTGCTCCAGTCAGGCCCTTGATACCAACGCTGAAAACCGTCTGAATCACCACGAATCAGGGGGCTGGTAGCGGATGGTGCAGCGCCCAACCCGGCTTTCCAAGGAGATATAGGCAATCGAAAACGTCCGGCCATCCCAGCCGCCCCACCCCATGGCCTCCCCCTCGCTTTCCTCGCCCACGGAGCAGCTCACAAGCACGAGTAAATCGTTGCTCGACTCGATGCGCCGCCATCTTTTTTCCAGCCTGGCCAAGACTCCCTCCCTGGCGACCCAGCACGACTATTACCTCTCCCTGGCACTGGCGGTGCGGGACCTTTTGCTGCAAACCTGGGTGGACACGGCCGAGACCTACACCCAGCAGAGCGTGCGCACGGCTGTCTACCTCTCGGCCGAGTATCTGCTGGGCCCGCACCTGGAAAACAATCTCGTCAATCTGGGCCTGCGGCGCCAGGCGGAAGAGGCCTGTGAAGCCCTCGGCTTCTCCCTGGACAGCTTACTGGCCCAGGAACCGGAACCCGGTCTTGGCAACGGGGGTCTAGGCCGCCTGGCGGCCTGCTTCCAAGAATCAATGGCCTCCCTGGAGATTCCAGCCATTGGCTATGGCATTCGCTACGAATTCGGCATCTTTCGCCAACAAATTGGCTCCCAGGGTCAGGTGGAAAGCACAGACCCCTGGTTGATGGGAGGCAATCCTTGGGAGGTGATCCATCCGGAGTGGAGTTACCCGGTGAATATTGGCGGTCATACCGTCATCGGCGTGGCCTATGACACCCCGATCCTGGGCTACGGCGTGCACACGGCCAACACCCTGCGGCTCTGGGGTGCCCAGGCCCCTGATGCCTTCGACTTTGCTTCTTTCAATGCCGGGGATTACACCAGAGCCGTGCTGCAGAAGGTTCAATCGGAAACCCTCTCCAAGGTGCTCTATCCCAACGACGAGCTGGAACAGGGCA
>JBBASD010000009.1:0-32393 GCA_040399485.1 Cyanobium sp.
CCGGCAGGATTTTTTCCAGGGTCTCGCGAATGCGGCTGTTCTCCTCGCTGGCGGGTGCGTGGCGCAGGGCATTGATGTGGGCTGAGAAGGCCTGGCAGCCGCGCTTCTCGGTGGCGTTGATCGAGGCCAGCACCGCGATCAGTCCGTCCTCCTGCTGGATCTCGCCACCGCTCTTGTCGAACAGGCGGTTGAGCTCGTCGATGTAGGAGCCGGTGGGGGGATTACCAATCTCCTCACCGAGGTCGCACAGCAAGTCGGTGAGCCACACGGCATGGCGGGCCTCGTCGCTGATGTGGTGGGAGAGCTCACGACAGAGGTCGCGGGGCTGGCCGTCGAGGGCCTCGATCAGCACGGTGAGCTCCTGGCAGGAGCGCTGCTCGTTGAAGCGGTAGCTGTTGAGGAACAGCATCTGCACCTTGCGCTCCTTCACCACAGCGGCCATCACCTCCCGGGGCCCCACGTTGTTGACGAGCTTGCGGGGATAGGTGACGGCCATAGCCAGGTTGTTATACGGGTGTAAAGGTGATCGTAAGTAGGCCAGAGCGGCAGCGGGGCCTCCTGGCTGGGCAGAGCCCCTTCATCCCCCCCAGACTGGGCCGTGCCAGCCGATCCCATGTCCTTGCCGCCGCCCAGCCGCCACCAGCCTCAAGCAAGAGGGGCAGGGCGACCACACCGGCGCGGACTGCTGCAAACAGTGCTGCTCGGGGTGCTGCTGGCCGGGCTGTTGAACCAGGCCCCCCTGGTGGCCGCTCCGACGACCATGGCCGCCCCCCAGGCCTCGGCGCCCCGGCCCCAGGCGGCCGATGAAGTGCGCGATAGCCCTCAATGTGAGGTCACGTTGCCAGCAATGGGCAAGTGACGCCAGTAATGGACTTAATTCCCCCTGGTCCCTTCAGCCAATCGCCAGCAAGGCTTCACGGAAGGCCATCAAGGTGTCGTCGATGTCGGCGTCGCTGTGGGCCAGGGATGTGAAGCCCGCTTCGTAGGAGCTGGGGGCCAGGTAAACGCCCCGCTCCAGCATGGCCCGATGCAGGCGGCTGAAGCGCTGGCTGTCGGTGGCCTTGGCCTCTTCGAAGTTGCGCACCGGGCCGGGGCAGAGGAAAAAGCCGAACATGGCGCTGATGTGGCTGCCGGTGATCGGCACACCGGCGGCCAGGGCCGCTTCCTGGATGCCGTTGCTGAGACGGGCGGTGATCGCCTCCAGCCGTTGGTAGGTGCCGGGCCGCTTCAGCAGTTCCAGCGTTTTGATGCCGGCGGTCATCGCCAGGGGATTGCCGCTGAGGGTGCCGGCTTGATACATGGGCCCGGCCGGGGCCACCATCGCCATGATGTCGGCCCGGCCGCCGTAGGCCCCTACCGGCAGGCCGCCGCCAATCACCTTGCCCATCGTGGTTAGGTCCGGGGTCACGCCAAATTTCGCCTGAGCACCGCCGTAGCTGATGCGAAAGCCCGTCATCACTTCATCAAAAACCAACAGCGCACCATGCTCCCGCGTCAGTTCGCGCAGGCCCTCCAGGAAACCGGGTTCCGGCGGGATGAAACCGGCATTGCCCACCACCGGCTCCACAATCACCCCGGAAATTTCGCCTGGATTGGCGGCAAACAGCTCCTTCACCGATTCCAGGCAGTTGTAGGGCGCCGTCAAGGTGTTGGCCGTCACCGACCGGGGCACGCCGGGCGAATCGGGCAGGCCCAGGGTGGCTACCCCCGAGCCGGCCTTGACCAAGAACATGTCGGCATGGCCGTGGTAACAGCCCTCAAACTTGATCAACTTCTCGCGACCGGTGAAGGCCCGCACTAGGCGCAGCACCGCCATACAGGCTTCCGTGCCTGAGTTGACGAAGCGGACCATTTCCACCGAAGGCACCGCCTCAATCACCATGGCGGCCAGTTGATTTTCCAGTTCGCAAGGGGCACCGAAGCTGGTGCCCTTTTCCAACGCCTGGTGCAGGGCCCCAATCACCTCGGGATGGGAATGGCCGCAAATTGCCGGGCCCCAGCTGCCGACGTAATCGATGTAGCGGTTGCCATCCACATCCCAGGCATAGGCACCGCTGACGCGATCGAAGACAATCGGATGGCCCCCCACCGAACGGAACGCCCTGACGGGCGAACTCACGCCCCCAGGCATCAGGTGCTGGGCCGCTGCGAAGATCTCCTGGGAGCGGGTGGTGTTGAACACAGGAGTCGAAACGGGCGCTGATGGAGTGGCCGACAAGACAGGATCCGCAGACGATGGGCTTTAACGATGGGCGTTAAGCGCTATCCATCCTTACCCAGCGACGGACCCTCTCTGCTCAAGTTGGCCATTTGCGAGCCAAAGCGAACCACCATTGGTGAGTGAGCCCCTCAGGGGGGCAAAACCCAGGGGCCACACCCCCCAGGGGCATTACCCCGGTGCCAAACCCCCAAAGGGGTAAACCCAATTACCAGTTTGGAGGCCAACCCTTAATGCCTTTCCCGGCTGGGTAGGTTCACACCACCCTTGGCCCGGGACGTGCCCCGCTCGCCACTGCTCTTTTTGTTTCCCCGAGACCTGGCTTGCCCAGCGCCGCGCCCCCAGCCTTGGTTCCGTGCCATGACCCTGCCTTGACCCCCCCAGCGCCTACCCAAGCCCCCCCGGCCCCAGCCGCCTTGCGGGACCCCATCGACTGGCCCGCCATCGAGCGCCAGTGCCGAGCCATTTTGCCGGCCCGGGGCGTGGTGGCGGCCCGCCAAGAACTATTGGCCTACGACTGTGATGGCCTCACCCTTAACCGTCACCAGCCGCCCTTGGTGGTGTTGCCGGAAAGCACCGACCAGGTTGCCGCCCTGGTCCGTCTCTGCCATCAACAGGGGGTGCCTTTTGTGGCCCGCGGCAGTGGCACGGGTCTTTCGGGTGGGGCCGTGGCCGAAACCGGCGCCCTGGTGATCGCTACCAGCCGCATGCGCTCGATCCTGGATCTGGATCTTGCCAACCGCCGCATCACCGTGCAGCCAGGGGTGATCAATAGCTGGGTGACCCGGGCAGTTAGCGGCGAGGGGTACTACTACGCCCCCGATCCCTCCAGCCAGGTGGTCTGCAGCATCGGCGGCAACGTCGCCGAAAACTCCGGCGGCGTGCACTGCCTCAAATATGGCGTCACCAGCAACCACGTGCTCGAACTGGAGGTGGTGCTCCCCGATGGCACCGTCACCCGATTGGGCAGCGGTCTGGCCGAAACTCCAGAACTGGATCTGCGGGGTGTGTTCATCGGCAGCGAGGGCACCTTGGGCATTGCCACCGCCATCACCCTGCGCCTGTTGCGCACGCCCCAGAGCGTTGCCGTGATGTTGGCGGATTTCACCGCCATGGAGTCCGCCGGAGAGGCGGTGCGCACGGTCACGGCGGCGGGGCTGTTGCCGGCCGGCATGGAAATCATGGACAACTTCACCATCAACGCCGTCAACGACCTGTTTGGCTTCGACGAATACCCCCGGGATGCGGCAGCTGTTTTGTTGATCGAACTGGACGGTCAGGCAGGGGAGGTGGCCGCCGCCCTTGATCTCGCCGAGAGCCTCTGCCTTCAGGCCGGCGCCCGCAGCGTGCGCCGCGCCACCGACCCCGAGGATCGCGCTTTGCTCTGGAAGGGCCGCAAGTCGGCCTTCGCCGCCGTCGGCCGGATCACACCCACCTATTACGTTCAAGATGGCGTCGTGCCTCGCAGTGCCCTGCCGCGGGTCCTGGCCGCCATCGAAGCCCTGGGCCGCCAGTACGGCCTGCCGGTGGCCAATGTCTTCCATGCCGGCGACGGCAACCTCCATCCCCTGATTCTCTATCGGGCCGATGAGCCCGATGTCGTCCAACGCGTCCAGGAGTTGGGGGCCGACATCCTGCGGCTCTGCATCGCCGCCGGCGGCAGCATTACGGGCGAGCATGGGGTCGGCAGCGACAAGCGCTGTTATCTCGACTTGATGTTCGCGCCCGAGGACCTGGCCACCATGACCCTGGTGCGCCAGGCCTTTGACCCCCAAGGTTTGGCCAACCCCGGCAAGATTTTTCCCACCCCCAGCAGCTGCGGCGAGTCGACGCGCCGGCGAGCGGAGTCGGGGGCTAACCGGCCTGATTGGGGCCCCATCGAGCTGTTCTGAGCCAGAGCCCGGGGCTGCTAAATAAGAGGGGCTTTGCTTTTGCCCGGTCATGGCCTCGGAAATCTTCGGCACCGCTGCCCTGTTCTGGGTGTTGATCGGCGTTGGACTGGCGGGCGGTGCCCTCATGGTGCGGCTCTTCCGTTGAGCAAAGCCGCTGTTGGCGGTCCTGCCAGCGGTCGCGACCTTCGCTCACGGGCCCCTAGGCTCAGCCGGCTTCCGGTGAGTGGGTCATGCAGGTTCTGGTAGTGGGTGGCACCGGCACCCTCGGCCGCCAGATCGCGCGCCGGGCGTTAGATGCTGGGCACAGCGTGCGCTGCATGGTCCGATCCCCCCGCAAAGCCTCCTTCCTGCAGGAATGGGGCTGCGAACTCACCCGCGGCGATTTGCTTGAGCCTGACAGCCTGATTTACGCCCTTGAAGGCCAGGAAGCATTGATTGATGCGGCCACGGCCCGGGCCAGCGATTCCCTCAGCACCTATGACATCGACTGGACCGGCCAGCAGAACCTTTTGAACGCCTGCGCCCCCAACGGGGTCAAGCGCGTCGTTTTTGTGTCTTTGTTGGGGGCTTCCCGCCATCCTGATGTGCCCTTGATGGATATCAAGGCCTGCACCGAGGCCTGGTTGGAAGCCTCCGATCTCGATTACACGATCCTGCGGGGGGCCGCCTTCATGCAGGGTCTGATCAGCCAGTTCGCCATTCCGGTCCTGGAGGGGCAGACCGTTTGGGTCAGTGGGGTGCCCACCCCGATTGCCTACATGAACACCCAGGACATGGCCCGTTTTGCCGTCGCCGCCCTGGATCACCCCGAGACGATCCGTCACGCTTTTCCCGTGGTCGGTCCCCGGGCCTGGACCACCGCCGAAGTCACCCAGCTCTGCGAGCGCTACAGCAGCAAGGACGCCAAGGTGTTCCGGGTGCCACCGGCCCTGATCCAATTGATGCGCAATGTGGCCGGTTTCTTTGAGGCCAGCCAGAACGTCGCCGAGCGGCTCAGTTTCGATCGCGTCAGTGGCGGCGGCGCCGCCCTCGATGCCCCGATGGGGGCCTCCTATGCCGCCTTCGGCCTCGACCCGGCCCAAACCACCACCTTGGAGTCCTACCTGCGCGAGTACTACGACACGATTCTCAAGCGACTGCGCGAGATGGAGGCCGACCTCGATAAGGACGCCAAAAAGAAATTGCCCTTCTGAGCGGCGCCCCAACCCCTGCGGCCCTGGCCAGTGCGTGTGTACTATCATCAGGAGTTTCTTCGGCGTCTCCCAAGGCCATGGCCATCGCCCAAATCAAGAATTTGCAACGCCGGCTCGCCAACCTGGAAGAAGAAGCGGAAGCCGAACTCAACCGAGCCTGCGGCCACGAACTTTGGCAGTCGCTTGGCTTCGATGCCCTCGACAGCATGGAAGATCCCGATCGCCGGGCCCGCGCCAATTACTACTACGGTCAACTTCAGACCGTGCGTGAACTGCGCGAGGCCCTCGGCTGAGCGGCGACGCCCCTGGCGGGGTTTTGTCTAGGCAAGGAAGGGTGGCTGCGGGCCCTGCCCAGGCGGTCCAGGCGCTGCCTTTCGATCGGGGTGACATGGCGCCATTGCCCTGCGGCCAGACCGGCCAGGTCCAGGGGCGGATCGCCGTCCATCAGATCGATCGCCACCCGCAGCAGCCGCAGGGTGGGCAGGCCCACGGCAGCGGTCATGCGGCGCACCTGCCGGTTGCGCCCTTCGCGCAGTTCTAGTTCGATCCAGCTGGTTGGCAGGAAACGGCGCAGGCGAATCGCTGGGGTGCGCTCGCCCAGGCACGCCTGGTCCACTTCTAGCTCTGCCAGGGGCCGGGCCCGGGCCGGCAAAGTGGGGCGCCCCTGCAGCTTGATTCCCGCGCGCAAGGGCTCCAGGTCAGCGTCGCTGGGCTGTCCTTCCACCTGGGCCCAGTAGCGGCGCCAGTGGCCCCAGCGCGGATCGGTCAGCCGTTGCTGCAGGAATCCCTCATCGGTGAGCACCAGCAATCCCTCACTGTCCGCATCGAGGCGGCCGGCGGCGTAGACCTCGGGTACCGGCACAAAGTCGGACAGGGGCCGAAAGCGGCTGCCGGCCTCAGGGCTGAACTGGCTCAGAACGCCGTAGGGCTTATGAAACAACAAAGTGGTCACCGCCCCCCGCCTCCCTGGCTTGTCATTGCCTTGTCATTGGCTCTGGCGCCAGCGCCAGAGATTTACCACCCCGATGGATATCAATAACAGGCCCAGATCCATCGAGACGGGGGGCAAAATCATCGTTCAGACCCTTGGCATTGGTTGGGACCCTAGCGAGCAGCGGCTTGCAGGGGCGTCCCGACCGCCAGCACTGCATGGGTGCGGTTGGGCCACCGGTACAGTGGCGGAACTTGCCATCCGCCCAGCCCACCGCATGATTGAGACGTCCGGAGTCATTGAGAAGGAACAGGGCAATGGCTTTTATCTGGTGACCCTTGAGCAGCCGGCAGGCCACCAGTGCCTCTGTCGTGCTGCCGGCAAGCTCACCAAGTTCCGCATCAAGCTCCTGGCTGGCGACAAGGTGCTTGTCGAGATCAGTCCCTACGACCTATCCCGCGGCCGCATCACCTATCGGGAGCGCAACGCCGGTGCGGCGGGCCCCCGCCCAGGGGGCAACCGTCCCGGTGGCCCGCGCCGCCGTTGAGCTTCGGCCCGTACCTGGGGGGTACGAGCCCTGCCCCGGACGGCGCTTCAGGCGATTGGGGCCCCCAGCGCTTCGATCGCCGCTTTGAACTCACGGCGTTGCTTGACTCCTTGCCATTGCTGCTGGAGTTCTTTATTGAAAAACAGCTGCACGGTGGGGGTGCCCGTCACTCCGGCCTGTTGGGCAATTTCAGGATCCGCCTCGATGTCGATCTCCACCCCCAGGGCCCGTCCTTCGAGCTCATTCAGTACCCGCTTCAATTGCGGCTTCAGCACATGGCAAGGGCCGCAGCTGGGGGAGGTGTAAACCACCAAGAGGGGCTTGTCGCTGTCGTGATAAAGCTTGCGCAGGGCATAACCTCCTTTTTGCCAAAGGGCGGCGGCATCGAAATTGCCTGCATCACTGGTGGCCGTTGGCTGGGTCGGGCCGGCCGGCTCCGGTTCGATGTTCTGCCGTTCCACCGGACGGGCCAGTTGCTGGTGGCTTAACCAACGTTCGGCGGCGAGGGCCGCCTGGCAGCCGCTGCCGGCGGCGGTGATTCCCTGGCGCCATTCGGCATCGGCCACATCACCGGCGGCGAAAACTCCCTCCAGGCTGGTTTCTGGGCGGCCGGGCCGGGTGATCAGATAGCCCCGTTCATCGAGCTCAAGTTGGCCCTGCAGCAGCTCGGTGTTGGGGGTGTGGCCGATGGCATAGAAGAGCCCCCTGACGGCCAGATCTTCCGTGGCGCCAGTGATCCGGTCCCGCAGGCGGATGGCACTGAGCCAGTCCTCACCAATGGCTGCCTCCACCTCCCGGTTCCAGTGCACAGTGATGGCGGGGTTAGCCAGGACCCGGTCCGCCATGGCGGCACTGGCGCGCAGCCTGTCACTGCGCACGATCAGGTGCACCTGGCTGCCGTATTTGGTCAGATAGACCGCTTCCTCACAGGCAGAATCGCCGCCACCGACCACGGCCAGCTGCTCCTTGCGAAACTGGGGAGTGGCCCCGTCGCAGATGGCGCATGCACTTATGCCCCGGCTCCAGAAGCGTTCCTCTGCGTTGATGCCTAGGCGGTTGGCACTGGCCCCCGTAGCCAGGATCAGCGAGTGGGTCCAGACGGTTTCACCTTCTGAGGTGACAAGCCGGTAGGGCCGCACGGAAAGGTCAAGGGACTCCGCATCGGCTTCCAGCAGCTTGGTGCCCCAGCGCAGGGCCTGGGCCTTGCAGCGGTCCATCAGCTCCGGTCCCAGGATGCCGTCTGGGAAGCCGGGATAGTTCTCGACGTGGGTGGTGGTCATCAGCTGGCCCCCTGGGATGCCACCCCGTTGGAAACCGGTAATCAGCAAGGGGGCCAGGTTGGCCCTGGCGGCGTATATGGCAGCGGTATAGCCCGCGGGCCCTGAGCCGACGATAACCAGATTTTCAATGGCAGCTTCAGGCGAGCAACCGACGGACGAGCCGGGTATGGGCACGCTGGCGACCATGGGGCTTAAGCGAAGTGACTACGGTTAAGCCTAGGATGCGGGAGGCTGAGGTTGGCGGATCAGATGCTTTGGAGAAATTGTTAGGAGAAGATTTAGATTTCAAGCAATCCGTCAGTTTCCGGCCAATGTTTGCAAGTGAGGTTGTTCGGGACCATCAACATGGTCGATTTCAACACGTCAGGATCTTGATCTAAGGCCACCAACCACTCCCGAAATTCTTCGCTGAGCGCAAAACTTTCTTCGTATAATTCCAACGTGTCAAGGGCTGAACGGCGTGCCAAAGCCCAGCACACTGCAACAGTCAATCTGCGATGCACCGAGGCGTCCATGGGTATCGTCCGGCTGAACTCCAGCCTGCCTTGATATCTGGCAGTTGAAGGTGTTTGTTGATACACAGTCGCATGAGCCAGGCGCCTTGACAGCTTTTCCTGACTTATTCATCGTCTCGGGGCTTCCATGAAATTTTGCTTAAATTTGGTAATTGAGGGCCCTTGACCTGGATAACCCCGCTGGCCTGGACCCCGAGGGCTTGCATGGGCGCCAGCGGATCCCCTGCCCAGCACCCGGCCACGGCGCTGGCGACCGTGCGGGGTGGGCTGATCCGGTAGGGCTCGCTGAGGGACCAACCCCGGGCATGGGCCATCAACAGGGGGTCGGCCGGGGCGAACACATAGGACGGCTGGCGAGGGCCAGTAGGTCTGCCTTGGGACGACTCCGCCACCCTCACCGCCCTGGTGATCGCCTGCACAAAACGGCTCCGAGTTACCACCGTGGTCAGATAAGCCACCACCCTCAACCGCGGCGCATCAAACCCTTCTGAGCACATGTCCACGCTCACCAGCCATTCGCCAGCGCCGGCGCGGAAGGCCTTCAGCAGCGCCTCCGCCTCCAGCTCCTGGGAGTGCACCAGCTGCACCCGGTCCCCCTGCTCGATCAACAGGGCACTGATCTGACGGGCGTGCCCGATGTCCCTGGCCACCACCAGGCCACCGGCGGCCGGTTCCCGCTGGCGCACCCGGGCCAGGCGGGAGCGTGCCTGCAGCAACACCCGCAGGGCAATGCCACCGTCGTCGCCGAGGCGGATGGCCCGACGCAGATTGCGGGCCCGCCAGCTTTCGCGACTTTCGGTGGACAACGGCGACCGCTCCCGTTCGGCGCCGTCCTGGGGACGGCCGTGCTCCACCCAGCCATCTTGAAAGCGAAATTCCAGCGGCCGCACATCGCCGGCCTCTATCAACTGGCGGGGCTCGATGCTCAGGTCCGGCACGATGTGTTCGCCTCCCCCCGCCTCGGCCGGAATCGGCTGGCGCCGGGCGGCACAGAAGGCCAGGTTGTCGGCCCGAAAGGGGGTGCCGGAGAGTCCCAGGCGCAAGGTGGCCGGCGCGCTGAGTCGGCTGAAGGCTGGCCCCCAGGCGCTGGACTCCGGTTCGTCCGGATCGAGGCCGAGGTGATGAACTTCATCGGCAATGGCCAGCCAGCGCACTCCTTGCCCAGCCCCGCTCAGCAGTGCTGTTGGCTCCCCCTGTACCCGTGTTGCCGCCTGGTAACTCAGGACCAGGCCGTGGCTGGTTTCCTGGGGGGCGCATCCATGCCAAGGTTCGAGAATCAAACCCATCCGCTGCCCCGTTTCCAGCCATTGCTGGGCAATCGTGTTGCGGTGGCAGCAGATGAGGACGCGATCGAGGTGGCCTTCCTGCCAGAGGCGGCGGAAGCCCAGGAGCGCGCCGATGGTCTTGCCCGCCCCAGGTCCGGCATGCACCAGGACATCTTTTTCAAGGTCAGGTCCCTGGCGCAGCCTGCGGCGCAACAGCTCGATCAGTTGTCGCTGCCATTGGCGCGGTGCCATGGCCGGGGCGGCCGCGACCGATTCCCCCAGGGGGTTGGTGCGCGGGCGCAGGCCTAGATCAAAGGAAGGGGGCGCCATGATCGGATTCTGGGGTCCCACGGCCACGGGTCACCCTGCCGCTGTTCCAGTCCCTGACCATGGCGAGCCCGGATTCTCCCCCCGACGCCGTTCCGGATTCCCTGCTTTGCGGGGGACCCTTCCGGCCCCGCTTTCCCTGGTGGGGCGGCGATCTCCAGACCGTGCGCGACAGCCTCCATCCCCCTTGCCTACCCCCGGATCGGGGCCAGCGGGCCAGCATCGCCCTTGCTGGCACGGACCGACTGCTGGCCCGGGTGGATGGGGTGGCCGAGCCTTGGGGCTGGGTCGTACTGGTACATGGGTTGGGCGGCTGCAGCGACGGCCCCGGCCTGCGCCGACTGGCCCTGGTCTTGCAGGACCACGGTTTGACGGTGGTGCGGCTCAACCTGCGGGGGGCAGGGGAAGGCCGCCCGATGGCCCATGGCAGCTATGCCGCCCGATGTGACCAAGATGTGCTGGCCGCCCTGGCCTGGGCCCGTCTCCAGGCGGGATCCCTGCCCCTTTTCGGGGTCGGGTTGTCCCTGGGGGGCACGGTGCTGCTCAACGCCGTGTTGACGGCCTTAGGCCAGAGCCCGGGCCTGGGATCGCCCCTCCAAGGCCTGGCCTGTGTCAGCAGCCCCCTCGATTTGGAGGCCTGTCTGGGCCAGATGGAACGCGGCCGCAACGCGCTCTACCAGCGCTGGCTGCTGAGGCGACTGGTGGATGAGGTAGGCCAGGATCCCGGCGGGCTGGCCACCACCGAAGCGCAGGCCCTGCGGCGGGCCCTGCGCCTCGGCTCGATTCGCGCCTTTGATGCCGCCGTGACCGCACCGCGCTGGGGCTATCCCTCCGTTGGCGCCTATTACGTAGCTGCCAGTCCGCTCCAGACCCTGCTGGCGTTTGGGGCGCAGGCCTCCAGGGGGCCACTCCTTCCCCTGCTGTTGCTGCAAGCCGCCGATGATCCCTGGGTGCCCCCCCAGGCCATGCAGACCCTGGCCGCCCAGGGGACTGGGATGCCACCAGGGTTCCAAGCATTGGGCAGCTTCCCCTCGTTGCTGTTGAGCCCTGGTGGGGGGCACAACGGCTTCCATGGCCAGGGCGATGGTCGCCATCGCTACCAGGGCACCTGGGCCGACCGCGCCATCGCCACCTGGTTGGTTGACCAAGGCCAAAGGCCCTCAATGGCAGCCACCTGGGTCCCCCAGTCCAGGCTTGCCGCGCGATAGGGCCGCCCACGATGTACCCGTAGATCTTCCAGATTTCACACCTTGGAAGAGCAAGCAGGCAGTGCAGTATTTTAAATTGTTTTGCAATGGGGATGGTGCTTTTCAGCAGTCGCGTCGGCAGATTCACCTGTCTTATGGCCGTGCTGGCAGCGCTTGCGCCTGGTGGGGCCAAGGCCGACGGCTGGCAAAAAGCACCGCCACTGCCCACCGATATGCGGGACTTGCTGTCCTCCATCAGTGAAGATTCCAATCTTTATCGCCTGTACAGACTCTATCGCGAAAACCGGGATGGATTACAAAAAGCGGCCGCACGCATAACGCTGGACCAGGCGATTGCCATGGGGGTCTCCAGCAGTCCCCTTTTGGCCGGCAATGTAGACGAAATTCAAGCATCCCAATGGTCGAGGATAGCCGTCACCCGAGAATGGATCCCCAGCCTGAGTGTCAAGACATCGGATCCTGGTGTGCTGGGTTATACAACCACCACCAGTAGCTTGAAAACCAAGACCGATGGCAATAAGCCCTCGGAAACCCTTACATTTAAACATGGCTTTTCCTCTACCCCCTACGCCTCGCTGTCATGGGCTTTTCTGGATCCGTCGAGGGGGGCACGGCTTAACGTATTAAGTGCACAGAATAATTCCCTGCGTAATAAGTTCACATTTACTTCCCGTGAATTAATTTTGGCCATCCAAACGGCCTACTGCACCTTGCAAGAGGCATTGGAGCGGGAAAAAGACAACATCGAACTCTTTAACCAGGCGATTCATATCTACGTCAAAGCTAGCAAAGCCCAAAAGCCTGCTGGCGAAGTTAGCCGTTTTGAGGCCCAGGCCGTCTCCCTGCTAATTGCCCGCATCAAGGCCCATAAGTTGTCCATCCAGGCTGCCAATTCCTTGGCCAGCCTGATCAATCTCGAACCTGGAAAGCTGGCCCTGCCCTCCTCATCTCCCGAACTGGTATCCCCCTGGCCCCTCAGCCGCGCCCAGTCCATTGATAAGGCCCTGGACCAGCGCGAAGAATTGCAGGCCAATGCCTGGGATGTCAAAGCCCTGATGAGCGCGGCCCAGGCCATTCGCAATAAGGCCCTGCCCTCGGTGGCCCTAGCGAGTCAATTGAAACGTATTTCTGCCAATCAACAAACTGGGAATCTCAATGGCAACGTTTCGGGCCAACTGAGTCGTAATTCTGGTTACGAGTCGTTTTTTGGTTTTACGTTTGATTGGAAAATATTTGATGGCGGCATTCGCTCTGCCGAGTCCAACGCCATCAAGGCCAAGGCAGAGCAGTCCATGGAACAAGGTCAACTCAGCCGGCTAACGATCACCCGTCAGGTTGAAGATGCCTACGCCTCTTTTGTCGCCTCCAAGATCCTGGTCGATGCCGCCCGCAGCGATGTCAGTGCCTCACGCAAATCGCTGCAGGCCGCCCTGGATGAATACAACATCGGCCATGGTGACGCCGGCACCACCGTGGTGCAAGCCCTCTCCAAGCTCCAATCGGCCCTGGATTCCTATCGCACCTTGGTGACTGAACAGAATCTGGCGATCTATCAACTTAATCGTTATTCCGCCACCTGGCCGGCCCAAACCCAGACCCTGGTGGATTCCCAATTCCAACGCTGGCTACCGACGACCACCGTAACCCCCAGCCCAGCCACCTCCACCCCAGCGGGGGCCCGGATGCCCAAGGCGAAGGGATTGGCCCCGAGCAGGCAGGCGCTTCCGCCAGGATCTGATATCTAGCCAAGGCGCTGCGATCCAGCCGCCAGCGCCGCTGCCACCAGGGAGCCCCCCCTTGCGTCCGCCCCTCGTTTATCACCCGCAGTATTCGGCTCCCCTGCCCAGTAGCCACCGTTTTCCGATGGCGAAATTCAGGTTGCTGGTCGAGCATCTGCAGCGACTGGATTTGGCACGGCCAGAGCAACTGCACCAACCCCTGCCGGTGCCACGGCGCTGGCTTGAGCTGGTGCATGGCCGGCCATATCACGAGGGGTTCGCCCGCGACCAACTGGAGCCGGCAGCAGTGCGACGCATTGGTCTGCCCGCCACCACACCGCTGGTACGCCGCAGCTGGCTGGCGGTGGGCGGCTCGGTGCTCACGGCACGGCTGGCATTGCAACAAGGTCTGGCCTGCCACCTGGCGGGCGGCACCCACCATGCTTTTGCCGACTACGGCAGTGGCTTTTGCATCTTCAACGACCTCGCCGTGACGGCCCGGGTGTTGCTGATGGAGGGACTGGTGCGCCAATTACTGGTGGTGGACCTGGATGTACACCAGGGCGATGGCACGGCAGCCCTGTTTGCGGGCGATGAACGGGTCTTCACCTTTTCGGCCCATGGCGCCAACAATTTCCCCAGGGTGAAACAGGCCAGCGATCACGATCTGCCCCTGGCCGATGGCCTCGAAGATGGACCCTATCTGGCGGCGATTGCGGCGGTATTGCCGGACCTGTTGGATCAGGTGCGCCCCGATCTGGTGCTTTACAACGCCGGCGTCGATCCCCACCGTGATGACCGCCTGGGCCGCTTGAGCCTGAGTGATCTGGGTTTGCTGCAAAGGGACCGGCTGGTGCTCGAAGCTTGCCTGCGCCGCCGCATCCCGGTGGCCACGGTCATCGGCGGCGGTTATGACGACCTGTCCCCCCTGGTCGAAAGGCACAGCATTGTGGTGCGGGCAGCAAGTGAGATGGGGGTATTTCTTTGAGGGGAGGTTGCAGTGGATAGCTGGGGCGTGGACCTCGTCCCTTTGCGTGGGGTCGACCTGCAGCGGTAGCGCAGTAACCAGATAGCGACGCAAAGTTAGCTTGCTGAATTGAACTGAATCTCGTTCCCTACCCAAGTGTGCCGAGAAAATTTGGATAGGAGACCATAGGCGCAAAGTTGGCCTTACTTTTTGTAACGATGAAGATGGCAGGTCAAAAGCAGGGTCTTACTATGTGAGAGTTAAAAAAGAGGCATTTAAATAAATAACTATTGAACATCTGACAAAGTTATGAGGTCAAAAGTCAACCAAGTATACGTTCATTTCATTGTCAGCAATTTATGAGGAGCTATTTCTTGGTATTGATACTAAGCCTTTGAGTAATAAGTTTTTGGTTTCCTTGATCAACACTGCGGATTACTCCAATGATCGGAACTGCACTGATATTCATAAGACAGCATCTAGATGCTTATCTTCGCAGCAAGCTTGGCGGCAGTCTGGATGATGGAACCCCAGACAAAGTGGTGTTCGTAGCTGGCGATCAGGAGGCGACGGAGTCGATCAGTTTTGCCTCTGGCGCCGTGACCCTGTTACTGGTCAATCTTGAAGAGGAGCGGATTCTGCGTGAAGCAGATCCTTATCGCAGAGACAACGGCAGTGGAGGGATGGGCAGCGTGCAGCCCGATATCCGTCTTGTGTTGTATGCCCTTTTCGTGGCACGCTTTTCTGATTATGCCAATAGCTGGAACCAACTCTCTTCAATCGTGCAATATTTTCAGCATATGCCAGTGCTCGATCGAACTACAGCTCCGAATCTTCCCGATGGAGTGGAACGGTTGGCTTTCGAATTAGTCACCCAAAGTTTCAGTGAGCAAAATGATATTTGGAATGCCCTGCGCACAACCCACCTTCCATCGCTTCTCTACCGAGTCAAACTACTCACCATCCGAGACACTTCCGACGTATTACTGTCTCCGATTTCAACGGTCAAGACTTCCCTCAGCTCCGTAGGTCGCTCATGAAGTTCACCCGTCTTTTCGAAATCCGCCTGCAACGGAGCAGTGCGTCCACCACCCCCATCACTGGTAATTCTCTAATTGTTCAGCCCACCGCAAGCGATGCATCTGGAGCACGTGCTCTGGAGCGGCATCGCCTGCTTGTGCGCCCCCAAGTCGATGGGCTGGTGGGCCTGACCGGACTAGCGGAGGACAGCCAGCCGTTGATCCCGTTTGACGACCTCACGCTGCTGTTCGAATTGGTCCGGTGTGATCCGATGCTGGGCTACGACCTGGACCTGAGCAGGCTCCGGCCCCTGCGGCAACCCAGCTTCAAATACCTACCTCCTGTGCTGGAGTTGCAGCTGGGAGAGAAGAATGGATTGGTAGCGAAAGACTCTGCTGCAAACGCAAGATTGGCATGGGTGGAGATTGGCTCGATCTCGTCCGGGTGGGTTTCAGCACCCCGAAGATTCGTTCTCCAGTTGAATCCACACCAGTTTCGTTGGGTTTATTATATCGTCACTAAACGAACCGATAAGTTACCCAGCATCAGCGATTCCGTACCATCGCGAGGCTTTGACTTCGATGTCACGACCCTGGACGCAGCATCAGCGGAGCAAGCCCAGGACCAGGTAGCCCAGGCCCTGGTGGCCGATAATTCTGGTGCCAAGGTGTACCGATTCAGTTCCAAGCGCTCACCTCCAATCAATGGAAGCCCCTTTAAGGGCTTGCATCTGCTGTTGGATGGTCAAAATTATATGTTTGATCTGCCGCCACCACCTGCCGATCAATTAATGATTCTCCCCAGGCTGAACAGTCAGCCCCAAGACGCTCTTTACCGCGTCATCCGTCTCTGACAAAATCCTTTTCCCCGGATCCGCCCCATGGCCAGTTATCTCACTCCAGGTGTTTATGTCGAGGAGAAGGCGCTCCTGCCACCTTCGGTAGCGGAGGTCGCCACCGCCATTCCAGCCTTCATCGGCTATACGGCCAATTTCGATGGCAGTGCACCCATTGTCGCGGAAATCAGTTCCCTACGTGACTATGAAGCACTCTTCGGGATGGTGCCTCCCAGCAATTACAAGGTCAAGCTAGACTCCGACAAGAATCCACAACTATATCTGAGTTCTGGAGCATCCTCTGCACCTCCTGCTGGGGGAACGCCCGCTGCAGCAGACGAAAAGCTTGCTCCCCAGTGCATTCGGCCGGCATGGCTGCTTTGGTATTGCATTGATTTCTATTTCCGCAATGGAGGTGGCCGCTGCTATGTGGTGGCTGTTGGCAAGGCGGCGGATGGTACAACAATCAACAAGGACGCGTTCATCAAGGGTGGGCTTGCTGCACTGGAGAAGCAGGATGAACCCACCCTGATCGTGATCCCGGAAGCCACAATGCTGTCACCTGCCGACTTTGGCGAAGTGGCGCAGGCTTCCTTATCACATTGCAGCAAGTTGTCGGATCGTTTTGCTATCCTTGATGTACAGGAACAGGCGGATGCAATTAACACGTCAGCAGAACTTCTGACCGCCCGATCGAGCTATGGAACTAATTCCCTTTCCTACGGTGCAGCCTATTATCCCTTCCTCTCCACGACCATTGCCCAGCTCATCAACGAAACCCACGTACTCATTGATGCCGCCGCCCTGCCGCAAGGAACTGCGACTTCTGCCACCTTGGATTCGATCAAGGCTACCAATACGGATCTCTACAACAAGGTCAAGAAGCTCCTGGCCGATCAACGGGTGATTCTGCCCCCCAGCCCCGCCATTGCCGGCATCTATGTACGCGTGGATCGCGAGCGCGGTGTATGGAAAGCTCCAGCCAACGTTGGGCTACAAGCTGTAATCTCTCCCGTGGACCAGCTGACGGATGAGATCCAGGGTCTGTTCAACATAGACACCACAGCCGGCAAATCCATTAATGCCATCCGGTCGTTCACGGGCAGAGGAATCGTGGTGTGGGGAGCCCGTACCCTGGCTGGAAATGATAATGAATGGCGCTATATCCCCGTAAGGCGTCTGTTCATCACGATCGAAGAGTCTGTGAAAAAGGCGACCAACTTTGCTGTATTCGAACCGAATGATGCATCCACCTGGCTAAAGGTGAAGGGCATGATCGAGAGTTATCTCTATAGTCTCTGGGAACAGGGTGCCCTGCAGGGAAGCAAGCCGGAAAATGCCTTTTTTGTGAATGTGGGACTTGGCAAAACGATGACAGCTCAGGATATTCTCAATGGTGTGCTGATCGTTGAAATCGGCATTGCTGCTGTTCGGCCTGCTGAATTCATCATTCTCCGATTCTCCCACCGTCTGGCCCAGGCGTAATCTCCATTGACTATCTTTTTTTGCACCTTTACTCACCTGAACCATGGCCATTTCACCAGAAGTAATCCGCTCCGAATACCCGCTGCCAGTCTACAACTATCGTGTTGAGATTGAGTCAGAAGCAGTTGCTTTTTCGGAAGTTTCTGGACTCACTATTGGCTACGAAGTCACCACCTACAAGGAAAGTCCTGTCGCTGCGGTAGCGGGACCTCGCACCATGCACATGCCGTCCCAGAGCACACCTCCCACCATTACAATGAAAAAGGGACTTGTGAAGGCAAGAAGCCTGAAGTCCTTGTATGATTGGATAAAGACCGTTGCAATTAATCAGATCGAAAAACGCACCATCTTCGTTCGATTGTGCGACGAAACAGGCGCACCCGTAATCTCCTGGAAGATCGTGAATGCCTTCCCCACAAAGTTAACTGCTCCCACCTTCGATGCGAAGTCAAACGACGTTGCAATTGAAACGCTGGAACTCAAGGCGGACTTTATCACTATGGAGGAGGCTTGATCATGGTTATCACTGTGGAGCAGCAGGCCACTACCTATCCCCTTCCCGCTTACAACTTTCGAGTCAGCAGGGCTGGTCAGACCATGCGTTTCGCCAAGGTTTCCGGGCTGCAGCGTGAGCATAAGGTGCTCACCTATCGGGATGGACTTTCTTTCCTCGATGGAGAACTGATCGCCAGATACCACCTCGATCAGTATGTATCTGTCACCCTGGAGCAGGGTGTAGTGCAGGGGGAGAACAGCCTGCATGATTGGTTGGAAGCAAAGGATCTGCAGGCGATGGAGGTGCAATTATGTAATGCCAAGGGGGTTCCCGTGCTCGCATGGCGGATGGCCCGGACCATCCCGATTAAGATCACGGCCCCCAATTTCGACGCCAAGTCGAATGAAGTGGCCATTGATGTGATGGAGATCAAGGCCACAGGCATCTCCATCGTTCCTCTCTCCTGATCACCATGGCCTTTCCCCTGCCAGTCCTATCGGTGAACTCGCCACTGGGAATGCCCCTGGCCCATCGCTTTGGAGTCTTCTTCTTTGCGGCAGGGGTGGTACCAGATCCCCTGGATATCCGCTTCCAGCGAGTCTCAGGTCTTTCGACCAGGGTAGAGACTGAACCCATGAACAGGGGAGGCCAGAACATAGTTACTAAGCGAGTGCCCAAGCGACTCGCCTTTGACAATCTGGTGCTTGAGAGAGGGTTTGTGGTGGGCTCGCCATTGAATATTCAGTTAAGCGACATAATAAATGAATTCAAATTTATTCGCTCTGACGTACTTGTCACCTTGTTTAATGAAGATGCCGTTCCTATCTCTGCCTGGATGTTCAAGGAAGCGTTTCCGGTTAGATGGGCCACGGCCGATCTCAATGCCCAGGAGGACAGGATCTTGATTGATTCGCTCGAACTCTCCTTCACTCGCATGCTTACGGTACGACTCTGATGACCATCGAAATCCGCCAACTCGTGATCCGAGCCAGAGTCAACCCTGGCCACGATGTTTCTGCCAGCCTCCCAGGTGGGGGGATCACCCCTAATTCCCTTGAACCGGCATCGGCTGATGTCTCGGCTGGCCAGGCTGCCCTCTTGGACAACCTGGTGGCCACCTGTGTGAGAACCGTGCTGCGCCGCCTGGAGCGCAGCCGTGATCGTTAGCGGCTGGTAAGTAACCATGGGACTGCTCGACTTCATTGGCAAACCATCCGATTTGACGATCAATGCCTTTCTGGACACGGACCGCAAGAGGCCCGTCGAAGATCCCAGCAGCATCGAGGTTCAGTTCAACCCCGAGACCATAAAGGTGCGTTTTGAAAATGCTTTTCAGGCTTCCCAGGCGACACCTAGCAGTTCCTCCCAGGCTCGGTTTTCCCAGGGAAGATCCCGGCTTGTCAACATCACCTTGGTGTTTGACGGCATCGACCTTGGTGCCTATGGGCTGACGCAACTATTGGCGGCAAAGACTCTTTCCGTTACCCAGAGCGTCGATTTGTTTCTTAGGCTCTGCCAACAGGTCAACAGTGAATCCCATGAACCTTCCTATTTGCGACTAATCTGGAACAAGGGTGTATTTGGCCCCAACTTCGATTGCAGGTTAAAGTCTGTTGATGTTAACTACACCACCTTCGACGCCGATGGCTCCCCCCTTCATGCCGAACTGGCAGCTCAGTTCATCGAAGATCTGGCGCCTAAGAAGAAATCTGCCATTGATAATTTCCGTTCTCCCGACCTGACCCACCGGCGACTAGTGAGAGCCGGAGATACCCTGCCCCTGCTCTGCAGGGACATTTACGGAACCGCTGAGCACTACCTTCGCGTGGCCCAGGCCAATGGCCTTGATGATTTCAGGTTCTTGACCCCAGGGCAGGAGCTTTTGTTCCCGCCCTACGCGAAATCTGGAGGTTGAATGGCATGGGTGTTCCCGTAGCAACGATCAGCAGTGCTGGCAAAACGCTCGATTCTTCCATCGAACTACTTTCCCTTGAGATTCATCGTGAGATAAATCGCATCCCTGAGGCCACCCTGATCCTGCTTGATGGCAGCCTGGCCGAGCGCCGTTTCAGGGTCAGCGACCTCGCCTTTTTCGTGCCGGGCGCTCCGATCACCATTGCCCTGCGCTACGAGGAGGATCCCAGTGACATAACCGTGTTCGAGGGTCTGGTGGTGCGTCACGCGGTGGAGCGTAGTGGTGATCACTCCAGCCTCCGAATCGAGCTGAAGGATCAGGCTTTTGTACTGACACGCGGGCGCCGTAGCGCCGTATTTCGTGACACCACGGATACTGAGGTGTTCACTTCATTGATCGAGAACGCCCTACTAAAGACTGGCTCGATCGAACAAACCACTACCAAGCAGAGCGAATTGGTTCAGTACAACGCCAGCGACTGGGATTTCCTGGTCTCAAGGGCGGAGGTTCTCGGGCTTGGGATCACGGTCCACCGTGGCGAGATCAGTGTCCGTCGCCTCGGCCTCAGCAGCCCGCGGCGCCAGCTTGATCATGGGGTTGATGACGTGTCGGAGATCTCCCTGGAAATAGATGGCAGTAATCAGTGGGCCGCCGTGAGTGGTATTGGCTGGGATCTCACCAACGGCAAGGCCACACCACCGGAGGCGGCCAAGGAACCGGAGGTCCAGGTGGGCAACCTCAAGGCCCGGACATTGGCCGCAGCCCTGGGCGGCAATGAGGAAATCCTCTTGCATCCAGCGGTGTTCCAGCCAGGTGAACTCAAGGACTGGGCCAGCGCCCGGCTGCTGCGGAGCCGGTTCGCGATGCTGCGGGGTAGGGCAATGCTGGCAGGCGATGCCAGCCTGGAGCCGCTCGACACCGTGGAAATCCTTGGTGTGGGCGATCGCTTCAACGGCAAGGCTCTGGTGTCTGCCGTGACCCACAGCCTCGATGAAAATGGCTGGCAGAGCGAACTGCGGCTCGGTCTCCCCCCCGAACCCTTTGCCAGCCGCCCAGATCTCGCCGATCTGCCGGCCGCCGGCCTGCTGCCCCCCCTGCGGGGCCTGCAGATCGCCACCGTTGCATCGCTGGAGACCGACGATCAGAAGCAATTCCGGGTGCAGGTGCTGTTGCCGGCGCTTCCAGATGACCAGGGCCATCTCTGGGCAAGGCTGGCTTCTCCCGATGCCGGCGACGGGCGCGGATTCGAGTTCCGGCCCGAGGTGGGTGACGAGGTGGTGCTGGGATTTCTGGATGATGATCCCCGTCAGCCGGTGGTGCTCGGGGCGCTGCACAGCGCCAGGAATCCTCCGCCCAGCCCGGTAGATAACCCCACCGAAAGCAACGATCTCAGGGCTCTCGTGAGTCGCGCCGGCACCCGCATCGTCTTCGACGATGGCAAGCCCTCTCTCACCCTGGAGACAACGGCCGATGGCAAGGCCAGCGGCACCTACAAGAACCGTATCGCCATCGATGAAGCCGCCAAGACGATCTCCATCGAGGACCAGCACGGCAATGCCTTTGTACTTGCCAAGGAGGGCATCACTTTAACCAGCAAGGGGAACATCACCATCGAGGCAAGCAAAAAGGTGGTGATCAAGGGTCAGAGCGTCGATATCCAGTAGCTCGACTCCTTTCCATCATCCAACCCGTGCCAACCCGTCCATTCCATTCCATTGCCATTCATCCCATCCGATTATGAACAACGACTCAATCAGCCTGGAACTTTCGATCGAAGAAGCCAACTTGATTCTAGAAGGGCTTGGGGAACTTCCTTTCAGGCGTGTGTTTCAACTCATCGGCCGCATCCAGTCCGCCGCCCGCGCCCAGATCGAACCTGCTGGCGACGCTCCGGTTTCCCCAAATGGCCACGCCGCTGCCACCACGGTCGCCATCAGCGAGGAGGTACCGGCATGAACCAGACGGATGCCACTAACTTTCTAGGCACTGGCTGGGCCTTCCCGCCCAGCTTCAGCGCTGGTGGAGGCGCGGTGCAGATGGTGGCCAACGAGGAGGACATCCACCAGTCGCTGATGATCCTGTTCGCCACCCGGCCGGGGGAGCGGGCCATGCAGGAACTCTATGGCTGCAGCTTGGATGACTGGCTGTTCAGCGAGATCGATCATGGTCTCGTCAGTCAGCTCACCAGCGCTATCCATGACTCCGTTTTGCTGTATGAGCCGCGCGTGCGTCTGCTGGATGTGGAAGTCAACCCGGATCCGGCGGATGCCGGTGTGTTGCTGATCCAGCTGAATTACAGGGTGACAGCCACTAACACCCGCTTCAACATGGTGTTCCCCTTTTATCGAAATGAAGCATCGGCAGGAGCGATCTAATGGACTACGTGCTCATCGATGGGGATCAGGCGCTTTTCCAACCGACCTTCGGCGCCGCAACAGTGGTGGTGCTGCCAGGTTCGCTCCAGGCCAGCGGTCCTTCCACCCTCAACGGCAGCAAGTTGTGCGTGGCCGGAAACGAGGCCTCGGTGTCCGTCAAGGGCTGTGTCTATCTCGCCCCTCCTTTCGTCATTCCAGGTACGGGCACTCTGGAGATCGCCTCTCTCGGCGGTGACCAGCAAGCCAGCACCACCAAAACCGGCGGCAAGGCTCCCCTGCTGGTGGGAGGCAGCTTCACCGCCCGTTTCAAGGTGGAATCTCCGGCTCAACAGCCCACCACCGCGGGGCCGGTTCCCGACCCGACCCCCAGCTATCAGGGCTCGGGCAGGTTCCTCACCACCAACCGAATTCTGAGGGCGAGCTGACATGTCGCGCCGGCAGACCACCGACCTGTATTCCTTGCTTGACGGCACGAGTCAGAAGGCCCGGAACCTGGCTGCCCTGGATCCGGGGAACATCAGGATTGATGAGCGCAGCGATGCCGATCTACTGGCCTTCGTGCAGAAGCTAGCCCAGCACTTAATTTTCCACGCCGCGGAAGACCCATCACCCCCTTCGCCAGCGGCCCGCTGGCAAGCGTTCGCCTCTGCACCCAGCTCACTCGCCCTTTCGACCGCCGACATGGCGGCCTACATCGACCATCCCGAGCGATTCTCCGGGGAGGCGCTCCGCTGGCTGGGGCGCCCCCACTTCGCCCTGCTGCTCACCGCTATTGCCTTGTTGAGGCATGTGCGGGATCAGCAGAACGGAATCGTTCGCCGCCACCTCGACCATTACTACCGGACCCTGCTGGGGATGGCTCCACTGCCGGCGAGGCCAGATCGGGTGGCGGTGCTGTTCCAGCTCTCACGCAGCGAGGCCGAGCTACTGCTGCCCGCCGGCACCCAGTTGCAGGCCGGCAAGGATGCCAGTGGGGTGGACCGTGTATATCGCACCGCCAATGATCTGCTGATTCAGCGCGCCTCGGTAAGTGACCTGCGCACTGTGTTCGTGGACCGCTTGATATCTACCTTGGAGAGTCTTGGACGCAAAACCCTCGCACCGGGTAACCAACCGGAACTTTTCGATCAGGCCCTGCGGCTGGCGCTCGGCGACCCGAATCCCGGTGATGCCCTTCCCAAGTGGAGCGACCCATCTGGGCCTTCGGGCAACCGACCAGTCGCCGTGGATGCCACCTTCCTGGCGGGATGGAAAGATCGACTGAACCAGTGCGAAACAAAACTTCGCCTCCAACAGGAGGATCTGCGGCAACTGGTGCGGCTGCAACAACGTCGCAGCGATGAGGATGAGGGCGCCAAGGCGGAGTGGGCAGCGATCAACCGGCTGATGGGATTTGCCACGCCACCAGCTGCCCCCAGGGATTTCATGGCCAACCTTGAGGAGCGGGTGGGGAGCCTAGATCTCGAGCACGCCGGTATGCCGGTTGTGAAGACGGTGGACGATCTCTACCAGCATTGCCTTGAGAAGGAGGTTCGCCAGTTCATCGACGATAAGCTACAGAAACTCGGCGATGGCACCCCCGACGGCGCCTATAACAATTTCTGTGCGCTCATGCAAATCAAGCAGCGCATCGATGCCGATTGGAGCGCGATCCACAGGCTGCTGGAGCAGGCCGGCCGAGCCGCCCGGCGTGATGATCCCTCCTGGCGGCTGACGATCAAGGATCCCACCGATTTCGCCGGCATGCTCGAGGCAGCCCTCAGCTTCGACGGTGGCAACTGGCCGACTGGGGATCAAGGTGTCGCCGCCCTTCTGGCCTACGACCGGGAAATGCGTCTTCTCGAGAACTACTTTTGCATGCCCGTGGAGCGGCTGCAGGTGCTGGTGAGCGCGGCGGCAAAGGTGGTTGCATCACCATTCCAGGATCTAAAGCCTCAATGGAAGCGGCTGCTCGCCCTGCTGTCCGAGGCCCATGGCGAACGATTCCATGCGCGGCGCAGGCAGGAGCTGGAGAGGGTGCGCATAGCCATCCCGGGGGCCGGCGCAGAGGTATTTGATCAGCTGGTGTTCCGCCTTCTCGATGATCTCTCCCTTGCCCCAGCTAATGCCAGCTGGACGTGGAAAACGGCAGCGGCCGAACTCACCCAAAATCTAGACCTTGGGCAGGTGGCGGTGCTGGCGGGATTCCGTCAGCAATTGGTCGAGCCGGGGGTCACGCCCCGCCAGTTCACCTGGAAGGAGGTTCTGATGGTTCTGGAGTTTGCCCAGCGGAAAATTGGCAAAGTGCCCGAACCGGTGGCACGTAAAGAGGAGTGGCGCAATCTTTATTCCTACGCCGATGCCCGCACCCAGCGGCTGGATTCAGGTCGCTGGGCCAGCTTCGGCAGGCGGCCTGCCGCAAAGCAGAGCAAAGAGCCCGAGCCAAATCTCGGCTTCGCCCTGCGCTCCCCCCTGCTGGGTCTCAGCGAAGGGGTGCGGACCATCACGCTCACCCTTGGCTTTGCATCCGATGGTTTCGACCGCAACAGCTTCCTGATGGGTCTAGACGTTGAAGGCCAGGGTGCGGCCCGAACGCCGGAAGAGATCAATAAAAAACTGGCAGAAATCAATCCCGATCTGAAGGAATATCTCAACGACAATCTGCTAGTGCGGGTGAGCGGCGCCAAAGGGTGGGTGCCGCTGGACATCAAAACAGCCGCCCTTAGCGAAGACACGAGCGGCTACTGGACACTCTCTGGGGCCTCCAGCTCCCTGACTACGGTGACGCCAGCTCCGGCCAGGCCCGCCCTGCAAATTGTGCTGGAGGCGGACATCTCGAAGGATCCCTTCTTGGCTCCGGAAGGAGAACAGGAGGCGGTGGTACAGGTGCTGCTCAAGCCCAGGTTGGAGGGCAGCAAGCTTGCATGGATCACCAGCGGCTCCTTTGAGCCCCTGCGGCTGGAGGCCGTCCATCTCAAGGTGGACGTCAAGGGCCTTAGTGATCTCGTCTTACAGCAGGAAGACCGGCGGCTGGATGCCCACAAGCCCTTCGAGCCCTTCGGTTTCCAGCCAAAGGTGGGCGCTTGCTTCTATGTAAGCCATCCCGAGTTAATCGCCAATCGGCTCGATTCTCTCTCCTTCTGTCTGCAATGGACCGGGTTGGGGAAGAGTCTTGGAGATCACTACAGAAACTACTTATTAAAGGCCGATGGCTCCACCATCTCAGCCACTGATTTCAAGGTTCACATCGACCTGATCGACCAGCAGCGACCTCTGCCGCTGTCCCTGAAGCCCCAGTCCGGCGCCTTGCCCCCGGCAACGGCAGGCGTGGACGAAAGCCTGTTCAATGCCGATTCCACCGCCACCCCCGCCACCCCTTCAGCAGCCTCTACCAGCAAAACCATCACCCTCTTTCCCCAGGGCGGGGACTATGGCGCAGTTCGGGGGCTGACATCAGGTGAGGATTTGCGCCAGGACCGAAGAGTATGGCGCTGGACATTGGACCCCATCGATTTTGGCCATGGAACGTATCCAGCCCTGGCGGCTGCCAAAGCACAGCAGTTGGCAATCGCCCTCACCCCTCCCGCCACCAAACCTTCTAAGACCACGTCACCCACCGAGGATTCCTACCGGGTCGATCCGCCCTACACGCCTACCCTAAAAAAGCTGACGGTCGACTACACCGCCCAACAGGAGTACTTGCCCGATGGGGAATTGGATGAGAGTTCTGAACTGCTGCATATCCATCCCTTCGGCGTCTCCAGGATCCTGCCTTCGCCCCCTTCCGAGCAGACCACTTTCTCAAAGACTCCCACCCTTTTCCCCCGCTATGCCTCGGCAGGCGAGCTTTATATCGGCCTGGCCGACACAAATCTGCCGCAACGGTTGAGCTTGCTGGTGCAGCTGGCGGAGGGAACCTCCGACCCCGACCTTGCGCCGGGAACTCTCCGCTGGCAAATCCTCGATGGCGACGGCTGGATCGATTTGGCGGTGCGGCAAGACGACACCGCCGGCTTCCTCCATTCCGGCATCCTGGTGCTCGATCTGCCCGCCGTGGCCCCCGGCCGCTGGCTGCCTGCAGGCCTGACCTGGTTACGGGTGACGATCGATCGGGACGCCGCCAGCGTCTGCGACTGCGTGGACCTGCATGCCCAGGCTGTGATGGCCAGCTTTCTGGACCAGGGCAATGCCGCCGATCACTACACCACCCCCCTGGCCCCCGGCAGCCTCAAGGCGCTGATGACACCCGATGCCAGGATCGCCGCCATTGAGCAGCCCTATTCCTCCATCGGCGGCCGGCCGCTGGAGCCGGCAGCGGAGCTCGATCGCCGCATCAGCGAAGCTTTGCGGCACAAGCAACGTGCCTTGGCCGCCTGGGATTACGAGCGTCTGGCGCTGCAGGAATTCGGCAGCCGTATTCACAAGGTGAAGTGCATCTCCGGCAGCGGTGAGGGGCTGGTGGATGTGATCGTGATCCCCGACCTCCGTGGCGCCCTACCCGCCGACCCGCTGGCGCCGAAGGCACCTGCTGACCTGCTGAACGAGCTCCAGACTTTCCTACAGGCTCGCGCCCCCGGGGGCGCCACGGTGCGGGTGCGAAACCCCAGGTTCCTGCCGGTGCGCATCCGCCTCGGGGTGCGTTTCCGTGAGGGGCAGGAAGAACGCTTCAGCAAACAAAGACTCATCACTGATCTCAAGCGCTTTCTCTCGCCTTGGGCCTTTGCTGGGGGATCGGAAATCAGTATCGGTGGCACTATTTATGCCACCAGCATCGTCGATTTTGCCGATCGACTCGACTACGTGGATTATGTGGCCCAGATCCATCTGGTGCTGCTGAATGCCAACGGAGTTGCCCTTCCCCGCACCGAGATGGACGGCATGGGCGCTTCGGTCAGTGCCCTGGGCCCCGATGGAGGTCCTGATGTGGTGCTGGTGTCTGCGCCAGACCACCGGATCGACCTGATTTCGCAGCTGGGGTATGACTCCAGTTCCTTTACTGGGATCGGCTACATGCAGATCGAGTTTGATTTCATCGTGGCCACTCCACCACCCTGATCCATCCGAATACCACCCGCCTAACGCCTGCTTCCGCTCTTTCCGCCCCTTCTCTTTGCAGCCATGGCCACCACCAAAGCCCGCCAGGATCTCCGTTCCAAATTCGTCAGGAACGCCATCCCTACAGAACAGGACTTCAAGGATCTGATTGATGCCCAGCTGAATCAGAAGGACGACGGCATCTTCCGCAACCCTGGTGAACCCCTGAGCATCGTGGCTGGCAGCGACCCTCAGAAGCGCACACTTTTACTTTATAGCGATGATACCGGCGCGGCGCCCGATTGGCTGATCAGCCTCAACCCCGGCAAGAGCGGTTTGGGGATTGCCACCGGCGACGGCAATCTTTTGATGTTTGTTGATCGCAGCGGCAAAATTGGCATTGGCACTAACGAGCCCAAAGCCGGCCTTGAGATTTACAAGGGGGCGACAAATGATACGGCGTTACGATTGACATCATCAGGTCCTGGATGGGGGTCAGGATTACAGCTGAAAAACACAGCGCCAGGTGAAAAGACATATGGGATTTATTCTGGTCTTGGGGGAAGTCTTCACGTCGCAGATGTCGATAATAGCGTTGATCGGTTAGTCATCACCAGCTCGGGAAGTATCGGCATCGGCAAACCGCCGAACGACCGTTTGGATGTGGATGGTCGGATTCGTGCCGGGGCTCTAACCATTGGGCCCTGGCCGGCCAGCCCGCTGAATTACGCCTTCATTGGCTCGAATCTGCAGGATCAGACCAACGCTGGCAACTATGCGCTGCTGGTAGGCACCGGCGCGGAAGCGGGCACCACCTACCTCAACGGCAGCGCCTCGATCGGTTTGCGCATCGGCAATACTCAGCATGTGACCATTGCCGGCAATGGCAACGTGGGCATTGGAACCAGTTCGCCTGGCCATCTTCTGGATGTGGGTGGGCGCATGCGAGTTCGGCAGATGAATAGCCAGCAAGCGACGGCTGGCATTTGGTTTTCCGGTTACACTTCTACTGAAGCTGATCATGCGTTCGTGGGGATGAGATCCGCAAACGAAGTAGGATTCTGGGGTAATACCGGTGCAGCGAACTGGAGGCTCTGGGTGAATACCGATAATGGCAATCTGTTCCTTAGTAGTCCCAACGCCTCCAAGCCAGGGGGTGGTCCATGGACCGGTCCTTCTGATATTCGGCTCAAGAAAAACATCCTTCCCCTTGAAGAGGCGCTTGAGCGTTTGTTGAAGCTGCGGGGGGTCTCCTACGAATGGAAGGATCCCGAAAGTCAGGGGGGTCTGGATGGGCCACAGGCCGGCTTCCTGGCTCAGGATGTGGAATCGGTTTTTCCAGATTGGGTTGGACTCGACAGCGAAGGCTTCAAAACCTTGACTATTCGTGGATTTGAGGCCCTCGTTGTTGAAGCCTTGAAGGAGCTGAAGGCTGAGAATGAACGCCTCAACAGCCAGCTGAAACAGCTTCAGGAGCAGGTGCGATTGCGCTTTCCTGAACTGGTCAATGAGTGAGACAGGTTGATTAACTCTCCTCACATTTTTCAACATGGCAAAACCTGCATACTCGAGTGAGCCAGACGGATCCAGCCCGATTCCAGTGACTGGCGCCCCAGTGGCGTATTACGACTACCTGGATGCTGATCGCAACTTGCTGTATCAGGTGATTCGCTATCAGCCGAAGGATTTCCGGACGCGTCGAACCAATGGCTCAGGTGGCTGGACGTGGGGGATGGAAGACCAGGAACCCACGCTCTACTGCCTTCCGGAAGTGATCCAGGCCGATACGATCGTTGTGCTGGAAGGGGAGAAAGACGTACACACTGCCTTGTCACTGGGGCTTCCCCACGGTTGGGCCGCTACCACTAGTCCCTTCGGGGCCGGTCACTGGCGGCCTGGCTACTCCGAGCTGCTCAGGGAAAAGAAAGTCATTCTCTGTCCCGACACGGACCGCTTCGGGCAGGTCCATCTCAAGCAAATGATCTTCTCGTTGTTAGGAATAGCCAGTGAGATCAAGATTGTTCGTCTCCCTGGCTCCGTCAAGGATCTCAGCGAGTGGGTCGACCGAGGCGGCCTGGCGACACAGTTTGGCGATCTTCTGCTTGCCGCTGATGCCTGTCCGTTCCCTATATCTGATGTTGAGCTGATGAGAGAAATCAGACCGCTGGATGATGCACTCAGCCGTATTCAACAATTGCGAGGAATCGTCTTTGAGTGGAAAAGTCCGGAAAGCCATGGAGCGCTGGCTGGTCCCCAGATCGGCTTTGTGGCCCAAGAGGTGGAGTCCGTTTTCCCCCAATGGGTGGGGGTCGATGACAATGGTTTCAGAACACTCAGCATCCGAGGATTCGAGGCTCTGACAGTCGAATCAATCAGGGAGATAAAGGAAAAGTCTGATCAGCTGAGCACCCAGCTTAGCGAGCTTCAAGCCACCTTAAGCAAGCAGGTGAGTTGACCACGCAGATCGTGCAGATTCAAGTCCAAGAAAATTTTTCCCCTACGCCTCTAGGTTCATGAACGCCTCCTCCCCCGTCATCCCCACCGGCCCACTGCCCCACCCGGCGATGGACTATGCGGCCCTGCGGTCGGAGGCCTTGGAGTTGCTAGGCAGGCTCTGCGGCAATCAGTGGACCGATTACAACGTTCACGATCCGGGCATCACGATCCTGGAGCAACTCTGTTACGCGATAACCGATCTGGCCTATCGGAGCGACTTCCCGATCGCCGATCTGATCGCCAGCAGCAGTGGCGGCGCCCATTGGCCGCCGCCAGCCGAGCAGATTCTCAGCGGCGATCCAGTAACAACAACAGACCTGCGGGAGCTGCTGCGGGCCGCGGGGGCCACGGCCCTGCGGATCGCACCCCTTGAAGCCAGCGCCTTGAGGCTCTACTTCCACGAACGCGATAGCAGCACGGGCAGCGGTGAACTGAGGCTGGAGCCGCCTACTTCAGACCCAAATGCCCAGCCCCTGCGCCCACGGGGCCTGCGGCAGGTGCTGGTGCAGCCCCCCGCCATCCTGCCCGAGGTGGAACGTTTGCTCCATCAAGCCCGCTTGCTCGGGGAGGATTTCGAGCTGAAGGGCCTGGATCCTTTCCGCGTAGCAGTGTTCGCCGAGCTGGAGGTGGCGACGGTGGATGATCCGGAGGGTTTGGTGGTGGAGATCCTGCAGAACCTGCAGGCCACCATCGCTCCGGATGCTGACCTTGCCGCCACCGCAGGCATCCGCAGTTCCGACATCCTGCACGCCCTCCTCGATCTGCCGCCGGTGCGGGCCGTGCGATCCCTGGCCCTGGCGGATTCGCCGCAGGCCCCGCCAGCCGAGCGGGAGCCCTGGTTGCTGCCGATCCCAGCCGGAGTCGCGCCGGTGATCGACCCAAATTCACCGATCCGGCTATTCCGTGATGGAGTTCAGCTGGGGGTGGACCGGGCAGCCGTCCTGAGGCGAGGGCAGCCTGCGGCGGATCTAGCCCCGCGCCGCCAAAGTCCCCCCACGCCCCTACCTGGCCGGCGCCGTGATCTCACCACCTTCCGCTCTCTGCGGCGGCAGCTGCCGGCCGCCTACGGCGTGGGTCCCGATGGCCTCGGTAGCACCGCTTCCCTCCAGCGGCGCGCCCAGGCCCTCCAGCTGCAGGCCTATCTGCTGATCTTTGACCAGCTCTTCAGCAATACCCTGGCCCAGCTTGCCCTGGCCCCCTCACTGCTCTCCCCATCGGCTGGATCTGAGGACGGCCAGGAGCACAGCTATGCCTCCAGGCCGATGGAAGATCCGCCCTTACGTTTCGACACGCTGATCGACCTGCCGGTGACTGAGTACGCCGCCAATATGCGCCAATGGGTGGAACCAGGAGATCCCCGCGAACGTCGCCAGCGCTTCCTGGCGCACCTTTTGGCCCGCTTCGGCGAAGAGCTCACCCCCCCTGGCGCCGATCTGCTCAGCCTGCGGCGGGAGTTCCTCGCCGACATCGCTCGCATGGGCGGGGCGCGGGGATCCGGCGCGGACATGCTGGATGAGGCGGCAGGGCCCGGTGGCTTCGAAGAGCGCCTGCGCCGCAAGCTGGGCCTCCCCGGGTTCTTCCCCGAAAACAGCCAGGATCCGCCCTTCCTGGTGATCGACCACATCCTGCTGCGGCCGCTGCCGGAGGACTCCGCCCAGGCCAGCGACCTGGGAGATGAATCCATTCCCTTTCTCGCCGCCGTGCCCTGGCCGGATCCCTGGTCTCTGCGGGTGACCCTGGTGGTCAATGACGACCCTGGACTAAAGAAAGCTGCGGCCGCTGGCATGGGCAATGCCACGACCTTGGCGGACCTCGTTGCCCGCTTCGATGGCCTCGTGGCCAGAACCTTCGCCGCCGAGCTGCCGGCCCATCTCAGCCCCCACCTCCTCTGGTTCGGCAACAGCGGCCCAGATGAACCGGACCTCTGGAAACAGACGCTGGAGGCCTGGAGGGCCTTCCGCAGCCTCCTCAGGGACTACTACAAGGCCCGGCAGCAGGGGAGCAAGGCGGTGCGGTCGCTCCAGCTGCCCTGCCGCGACGCCCGCGACCGGGTGATTGAACTGCTGTGGCATCCAGCCAAAGCGGAAACACCTGGCACTGGGCTGGGCTTGCCCTGGCCCCTGCGCGATGTTCCTATGCCTCAGCAGCTGGTGGTGGCCTCGGGCTTGACCGCCACCATCGACCTGGGCTTCAGCCAGCGCGGTGTGCGCTACGAGCTCTACGATGCCGCCACCGGTAAGCCGGTGCAAGCCGATCCGGCCAACCCTGCCTCCCCCGTTTTGGCTGCCAACGGAAAAGGGCAGCCCATGCAGCTGACCACCCCGAGGATCCTCAAAGACACGATCTATCGAGTTCGGGCGATCAAGGATCCGGCCGGTCCCCCAGGTGCACCGGAGCGGGCCACCTGGCTGCGCGGCGAGATCCGGGTGATTGAGGGCATTGATACCAGCCTCGTGCCGGTGATCCGCGGGCTTGATCCGGTGGATCCCCAAGCCCCGCCGCAGTTCACCGCCCGTCTCTGTGACCACGGGGAGTCCGTGACCGTGGACATCCCCGCCAGCCAGGACGGGATGGAGTACGACCTGATCGTCTCCGATCCGGACCTCCTCAGGAGCAGGGACGAGGCGAAGCTGAGGCAGAAACCCCGTCAGTCCAGAGGCAGCGTGGGCGGCAATGGAGCCATCGTTTCTCTGGTGG
>JBBASD010000010.1:0-7743 GCA_040399485.1 Cyanobium sp.
CCGACAACGTCAAGCTGCTCAGCGAGGTGGCCGGTGATCGCATCGACGAGGTATTTATTGGCTCCTGCATGACCAACATCGGCCACTACCGCGCCGCCGCCACCGTGCTGGCCGGACAGGGCCCCAACAAGGCCCGCCTCTGGGTCTGCCCGCCCACCCGCATGGACGAAGAAAAGCTCAAGGAAGAGGGCTATTACGCCACTTTTGAAGCCGCAGGATCCCGCATGGAGATGCCCGGCTGCTCCCTGTGCATGGGCAACCAGGCCCGAGTCGAGGACAACACCAGCGTGTTCTCCACCAGCACCCGCAACTTCAATAATCGTCTCGGCAATGGCGCCCAGGTGTATTTGGGCAGCGCTGAACTGGCGGCGGTCTGCGCCCAGCTGGGGTACATCCCCAGCCCAGCGGAATACCTGGCGATAGCAGCCGCCAAAATCGACCCGCTCGCCGATCAGCTCTACCGCTACCTCAACTTCGACCTGATCGACGGCTTCGCCGATCAGGGTCGGGTGGTCAGCGGCGCCGACGAGGCCAGGGTGTTGGCGGAAGCCTGAGCGCTCGGGGGACCAGCCCCGCAGACGCAGAAACGATTAGGCAAATTTTACAAAAACTTGCCAGAGCCCTCGGCCGCGGCCGAAAGCCGACTGCGGCCGAGGGCTGGCTGCGGGCCAAAGCTGTCTGAAGACGAAAGACTGTGATTGTCTGCGCACAATGCAACATCCCGCAACCAGGTCCGAAGCTCTGCCTTGGCTACCGTTCATAATGACAATGTTTTGGATCTCCATCCCCCATGATTTCCTCCTGGAGCACTGCCCTCGGCCGCTGGATGCAACCCCTGCGCCGCGTGGTCGTCCTTGGCCTCGCCACCGTGCTGGCTTTCAACCTGGCCGCCTGCTCGGGCATCATCTCCAAGGATGCCAAGGATGCAGCCCGCACCGCAGTGCAAGTCGCCAAGACCGCCGCTGACGTCACCGGCAACGAATCGCTCAAGGGCGTCCTTGAACCCGTGCTGAAGGTGCTCAACACCACCGAGAAGCAAGTCAAGGAAGACGACCTCCCCGCCGCTGGCAAAACCATCCAAGCCTTCCAAGGCCTGTGGAAAACCGCCCAACCCGTCGTCAAGCTGGCTTCCGGCAGCAACTACGGTCTGATCGAGAAAGGTGTGAACCTGGTCATCAAGACCTTTGGTGGTGAAGTAGCCCCCTCCAAGGACAACGCCCTCACCGCCCTCGGCGGCTTGATTGGTCCCCTGACCAAGCTCCTGACCTGATTGCCCTCCGGCACCCAATCACCCCATGGGGAGAAGCAAGGCCTTTGGCTTTCTTCTCCCTTTTTTCTTGAATGCCAATCTCCTAAGTGGAGTAACAACCATTACAAGAAGCCAAAAAAGTCGCCATCTCCCCCCGGTTTTGTCAAAATCGGATTTGTTTAATCAACAAGCTCCATGAAGCGCCTGCTTACAGCCGGTTTGGCTTTGGCCATCGCCGGCACCCTGGGCCTATCCGGTTGCTCCAGCAGCACCACCGAAGCAACCCGTCAGACCGGTGAAGCGGTGGGAGGAGCCGTTAAGGAGGGTGCCAACGCCGTCGGTGATGCCGCCAAGACCGCTGCTAGCGCCACCGGCCAGGCCGCCCTTGCACCCGCCCTCACCCCCGTGCTGAATCTGCTCAACAAGAGCAATGACGAAGTCAAAGCGGGCAACCTGACTGGTGCGATCGCTTCCATGGGCGGCTTCAGCGCCCTTTGGGCCACCGCTGGTCCCGTGATCAAGCCCCTGGCTGGCGACAAGTGGCCCATCATTGACACCGCCGCCCGGCTGGCTCTCTCCACTTTCGAGAAGGGCAAAACCCCCACGGCCGCCAACGCCAGCTCGGCCATCACTGGCCTGCTCGGTCCCCTCAGCGCCCTGCTCAAGTAAATTCAGTTTTTCAGCGCATAGCGATTACAACCCCTTGCCCAGCAGGCAAGGGGTTTTTTGATGTCAAACCAAAGAAACCGAGCAACTGGCCCCGGGTGTGCGCCGCCGTAGTGACACGCTGGGAGGGTTCCCCTCTGCGCCGCTCGCCTGGACCAGGAAATCCTGCTGTTTGAACCGGCCACCCCCGCAGCTGGAGCCCTCAAGGCGGTATTGGCCTTTCCCAGTACCTACTCAGTGGGCATCACCAGCCTGGGCTATCAGGTGGTGTGGGCCACCCTGGCGCGGCGAGCCGATGTCTCAGTGCGGCGCCTGTTCACCGACCGCGGCGATACGCCCCATCGCCATGGGGAACCAGGGCTTGAACTCTTTGGCCTCTCGCTTAGCTGGGAGCTCGATGCGCCGGTATTGCTTGATTTATTGGAGGCCGAGCGGATCCCCACCTGGAGCAGCCAGCGCGGCGATGGCGATCCGATTGTCTTTGGGGGCGGCCCCGTGCTCACCGCCAATCCCGAACCCCTGGCCCCCTTTCTGGATGTGGTCCTCCTTGGGGACGGGGAGCTGCTCTTGCCCGCCTTCATCAATGCCCTGCAGGCCTGCCGCAACGCGCCTCGATCCGAAAAGTTGCGCGCCCTGGCCCAGGTGAGCGGGATCTATGTTCCCTGCCTGCATGCGCCTCTCTATGACAGCGAAGGCAACCTGCTGGCCATCGATCCCATCGAGGCCGGCCTGCCGTCCGTTGTCGCCAAACAAACCTGGCGGGGCAACACCCTCAGCCATTCAACGGTGATCACCCCGGAGGCCGCCTGGCCCTCCATCCACCTGGTGGAGGTGGCCCGCAGCTGCCCGGAACTCTGCCGCTTCTGCCTGGCCAGTTACCTCACCCTGCCCTTTCGCACCGCCTCCCTTGATGACGGCCTGATCCCGGCGGTGGAAGCGGGGCTCTCGGCCACCCGCCGGCTGGGTTTGCTCGGGGCTTCCGTCACCCAGCATCCCCAATTCGAAGACCTGCTGGGCTGGCTGGGCCAACCCCGCTTTGATGACCTCCGCGTCAGCGTCAGCTCGGTTCGGGCCGCCACCGTGACCCCGACCCTGGCGACCAGCCTCGCCGCCCGGGGCAGCCAGTCGCTGACCATCGCCATAGAGAGCGGCAGCGATCGCATGCGGACCCTGGTGAACAAGAAGCTGAGCCGCGACGAAATCCATGCCGCCGCCCGCCATGCCCGCGATGGTGGCCTCAAGAGCCTCAAGCTCTATGGAATGGTGGGTCTTCCCAGCGAAGACGATGACGACATCGAGGCGACGGCGGAGCTGCTGCTGGCCCTGCGCAGGGCCACCCCGGGGCTGCGTTTGACGCTGGGGGTCAGCACCTTTGTGCCCAAGGCCCACACCCCTTTCCAATGGGAACCGGTGCGCCCCGAGGCCGACAAGCGCTTGAAAACCCTGGCCAAACGACTCAAGCCCAAGGGCATCGCCCTGCGCCCGGAAAGCTACGGCTGGAGCGTGATCCAGGCCCTGCTCTCCCGCGGCGACCGGCGACTGGCTCCCGTGATTGCCGCCGTTCGGGGGCGCCACGGCAGTCTGGGGGGGTGGAAAGCGGCCCATCGCGCCGTGCGTGAAGGCGACCACTGCCCCCCCGCAGGCTGGGACCTGCCCGCCCCTCCCCCCTGGGAGGAAGTCATCCACCAGCGCTGGGACCTGGGGCGGGTGCTCCCCTGGGACCATCTGCAAGGGCCCCTGCCCAAGGAGACCCTGGCAAAGCACCATCAAGAGGCGCTGAACATCAGCGATCCGCCCTCGGCCCCAACGCCGACTGCCCTGAGCTGAACGCCCGCAACCCCGCCAGCAGAACCCAGCCGGCGATGTTGACCCGGCTGTCAAAGAGGGGAATGTCGGTGGCATGGAGTGCCACCAGAACCAGCGCCGCCGTCCACCAAGCCCGATCGAAGACCGGGCCGGTCGCCATGCCCAGCCGTCCCCCCCTCAGCAGCAACCAGAGGGTGAAACCCACCAGCAGCAAAGCGGCCGGCAGGCCGTGGCTGAGCGCCAGATCAATCGGCAAATTGTGGGGATGGCCATGCCAATGGCCGGTGCGGCGGGGATAGATCAGGCTGAAGGCGGCCGCCCCCCAACCCAGCCAGGGACGCTCTGCGATCAACCCCAAGGCCACCTGCCACTGGGCCAAACGCGTTATCGCCAAGGGCCTCTGGCCGGCGAACTGGAAATCGTTGAGGCGCGCCCAGACGGCCTGGGGCACCAACTGCTGGGCTGGGCCCTGCAGCAGCGAGGGCACCCCCGGCAGGGTGGCCGCAGCGACCAACCCGAGGCCGATGGCCAGCAAGGGCAGCAACCAGGACCAGCTGGCGGGCCCCGCCACCAGGGGCATGGTCAATATCAGGGCCGCCCAGGCGTTGCGCGAGTCGGTGAGAAAAACAGCCGCCACCATGGCCGCCGCAATCGCCAAGACCGCCAAACGTTGACGCCAACCCAAAAAGGGCTGCAGCAGGGCGGCCAAGGTGAAGGGCCAGGCGATCACCAGCCAAGCACCGGCAATGTTGGCGTAATCGAACAGACCAGCCAACCGCCCCTCTGGATTGCCACCGGGATGGACATGCCAAATGATCAATCCCCCCAGGGCCTGAAAGGGGCCATGCCAACCCCAGGCAAGTTGGCCAAGGCCGGTCACAAGCACAGGTACGGTGCCGGCCACAAGCATCAGACCGGCACGACGCCGTGAGGCCTGGTCAATCAGATAGGGCTGGAAGCCCCAGAAGCCCCAGAAGAAAGGCAGCCAGTTGCCCAGCCCGACCCAGGCCAGCCAACCACTTGACGCCCCTGCGGCCCCCAGCACCATCAGACCGGCCACCATGAGCAGCAGCCGGTTCGCCCCGTCCGCCAAATATGGGCTCCGCCGGCGACACCCCAGGATCAGGGCCACCAACAACAGCAGCCCCGCCAGCAGGGCACTACTGGCCAACAGCACCAGTCCCAACTGAAAACACACCCAACCCAAGGGGAAGGCGCCAGCGGGGCGATCACTGAGAAGCTTCTGGCGCAGGTCGTTTGGGCGCAGGTCAATGAAACGGATCAACGCAAAACCCCAAAACGAGCACGAACCATGGGCGCTGCCGTGCTTTCAGCGTTCAATCAAACACCGCCGTCCGTCCCCGATACACCATCACCTGGTGACACAAAACCAGGCGGACCGCCCGGGCCAAGGCCAGCCGTTCACAATCGCGGCCCTTGCGAATCAGGTCTTCCACCTCGTCGCGGTGACTGACGGGCACAATCACCTGCTGGATGATCGGTCCACCGTCGAGTTCTTCGGTGACGAAGTGGGCCGTGGCACCGATTAACTTGACCCCCCTTGTCCAGGCCCGCTGGTAGGGCTGGGCCCCTTGAAAGGCCGGTAAAAAGGAATGGTGAATGTTAATTACATTACTGAAACGCTGCAGAAAGCCAGGGCTAAGCACCTGCATGTACTTCGCCAGGATCACCAGATCGATGCGATGCTCCGCCAGCAAATCCAGCTGGGCGGCCTCCACCTCAGCCCGATCCACTGCACTGATGGGCCGATACTCAAAACTGGCGCCAAAGTTTTCCGCACTCTGCCTCAGCTCTGGATGGTTGGACACCACCAGGGGCACCTGCATCGGCAACTCCCCTGCGCGGGTTCGCCAGAGAAGATCGGTCAGACAATGGTCTTGACGACTCACGAACAGGGCCACCCGAGTCTGGGCATCGGAGAAATGCACCTGACCTTCGCCCCCAAGCCGGACCGCCAAGGCTGCAACCGCAGGTGCGATGGACTCCCTGGGCAAACCGAAACCCTCCAGATCCCACTCCAACCGACTCAGGAAAAGACCGGCCCCCGCATCGGTATGGTGGTCTGCATGGCGGATGTTGCCACCGTTGGCGGCCACCCAACCGGCCAGCTCGCTGACAAGGCCGCGGCGATCTGGGCAGATGAGTTGCAGGATGACAGTGGCGGAGCGCATAAAGCAGGGGATTGATGCCTTCAGGATGGGGGCCTGCGGTGGCGGGCGCAAGAACAGCCGCCTGGCCCAGGGGGCAGCCTGTTGCAACGCGGCAACAACTGGAGCTGGACGTGGATTGGCTCAGTACAGTCCCGATGAGCTTCCTGCCCCGTTTCATGGCCGTCTCGACGTCCCTGCCCCCTCGCCCGCTTGCCGGCTGGCGGGCGGCTCTGCGCCCTCTCTTCGCCCTGGTGCTTGCCCTGGTGCTGAGCCTCGGCCTGGCGGCCTGCGACGGCAGTCCCCGGGCGGCCGCCACCCTCAGCGACGAGACCCTGAACAGCATCACCCGCCAGGCCGAGGGCTTCCTGGCAGCCCGTGACCGGCTGCCCGAACTGGCTGGCTTGGTGAACAGCCGCAACTGGGTCTTCACCCGCAACCTCATCCACGGACCCATGCAGGAAGTGGGGCGCCAGATGCAGTACATCAATAAATTGCTGCTTCCCGCCGACCGCGCTGAAGCCGAAAAGCGGGCCAAAAGCCTCAAGACATCCCTGGCCCAGTTGGATGAAGCCGCCCGCCTTCAAGACGGCGAGTTACTGCGCAAGTCCTACATCAAGGTTGCCAGTGGCTTCGGGCTTTATTCCCAGATGTTCCCCGAAAGCGTCCAGCAAGCTCTGAAACAAGTGTGAGTGCCAGCGGCACGGACGGCGGTCAGCCCCCCCCCTCTTCCCGCAGCGTCATCGTGGTGGGCGCAGGGATTGTGGGACTCTCATGCGCCTGGTTACTGCAACGTCGGGGCCACCGGGTTTTACTCATTGATCCTGCCCTTAGCTCCGACGCCAGCCCAGAGACGGGCCAGAACGCCAGCCGGGCGGCCCTGGGAGTTCTGATGGGGCAGGTCTTTCGCCGCAGCCATGGCAGGGGGTGGCAGTTACGCCAGCGCAGCCTGGCGCTCTGGAGATCCTGGAGCCATTCGCTGGCCTCCCGGGGACGGCCTATCTCCTATCGCAGCGGTTTGCTGCTCCTGGCCCATGACGGCCCCGAACTGGAGCGCCAGCAAACCTTGCTGGCGGAGCGCCAAAAGCTGGGACTTCCGCTCTCCGCCTGGAGCCAGGAGCAACTGCAAGCCATGGCCCCGCCACTGCCGTCGCCAACCCTTGGGGGGTTGTTTTCCGCTGAAGATGGCCAAATCGATCCGCTTCAGGCCCTCGAAGCCCTGCACAGCGACGCTTGCGCCACCGGGCTCACCAGCCTGCCGGAATCGGTCACGGCCATCGAACCCCGGCGCCGGGGGAGCGGCTGGCAGGTGCGTCTCCAGGACGGCCGAGTCCTGGAGGCCGAGTGGTTGGTCCTGGCCGCCGGCATCGAGGGCCAGTCGCTGCTGGCCGCTCTCGAAAGCCAGGGCGCCTGGGGTGCCGCGGTGAGGTCGGGCCCTCCCCTGCAGCTCGAACCTGTGTTGGGTCAAGCCCTTGAATTGGAAGTGGAGGCCAGCGTCGCCCAGGCGATCGGCCAACCCCCGCCCGATCAGAACAACAGCGACACAACGACTGGCTGGCCGGGGGTAGTGGTCTGGCAAGGCATGTGTCTGCTGCCCAGGCCGGACCTTCCTGGCGGACGCCGTCTCTGGCTGGGTTCCAGCCTCGAACCCGGACGAGAGCCGGACCCCGAGGCCCTTCAAGGCCTGCGCGTTTTGGGGGGTGCAGCCCCCGACTGGCTACTTCGGGCGCGGGTGCTGCGCCAATGGCAGGGCCTACGGCCCCGCCCCCTCGGTCGACCGGCTCCCCTGCTGGAGTGCCTGGCGCCGGGCTTGCTGCTGGCGAGCGGCCACTACCGCAATGGGGTGCTGCTGGC
>JBBASD010000010.1:7843-22192 GCA_040399485.1 Cyanobium sp.
AAGAAAGCTGAAGAAACTCCCACATTCGCCACCATACCTAGCGATGTGACCATAAGAAAACGCAGCAGACCAACCAAAAGAAAGATTCCCTTTAGCTGCTGGGCGCGAAAGGTGAGTACATTATTGATCAGATAGTTAGAGGTGGCTGCAGTCACGACTGCCATAATCTGTGCCTGCTCGAAGCTCCAACCAAATTGCCGCCGGGTAAAGGCATAAACCATCAGGTGTATCGCGATGCCGGTACCGCCAACGAGCGCAAAACTAACGGCTCTGCGGGGTATGGCACGAAACAGCAGGGTATGCAGGATCGAAACACCGAGATCCCAGATCACGGCTATGTTCAGCTTGGATTCCCCGGCGGTGCGAGGCATAAAGGTTAGCGGCACCTCGGACACCCTCAGATGACCCTTGCTGATGGCCAGCATCTCATAGAGAAACTTAAAGCCACTAACATCCACATCGCGCACATAGGCAAGACAACGATCAACTCGCAGGGCAAAAAACCCACTCATGTAATCAGTTAGCTGGCGATAGCGTGGAAGACTATAACGAGCAACATCATTGGCAAACTTTGAATTGCGCTCCCGTTTGGCGCTGAGGCCGTGGATATTTGCCTCTGGATGGAAACGACTACCAATAACAAGATCAGATCCCGATTGCTGTAATGTATCTACCGCACTTGCCACAGCGGACGGCTCATGCTGTCCATCGCAGTCCATAACAACCACCACATCACCAGTTGCATCAAGAATTCCCTCCTTGATCGCACTAGACAGACCATTGCGTCCAACTCTACGTATCAATCGCACACATGGATAGTGATGTGCCATGTCGCGAACTTCATCTGCTGTGCCATCCCGTGAATCATCGTCGACGAATATCATTTCGAGGTCATAGGTCTTTTCCAAAACCAGCAACTGCATGGCGATCGGGCGAATGTTCTCCCGCTCATTGAATGTGGGCAGAACGATGCTTAGTCGCACGCGGGCACTTTAATCCTTTTATCCCTTCGATCCTATCCCAGGCTGAATGGGGTCATTTGACGCTTCAGCTTGCTGAATTAGGCAAACGCTGCCTTGCTTCCCCCGGTAGACCATCATCTGCAGTCGCAGGTTCAGCTGGGAGCAGCGACAACCACAAAAAAGCCCCCCTAAAGGGGGGACTCTTCAGCCACTGGGCGGAATTCGGGCAAGCGGGCGAACCCAAGGGCTCACTTACTTTCGGTGAATTCAGCATCAATTACATCGTCGGCCGAACTGGCGCCTGCGGTAGCGCCGTTGCCATTGCCATTGCCACCAGGGGCCTCGCTGGCCGCCCCATCGGCACCAGCCTGCTGGTACACGGAGGCACCGGCGGCATATAGGGCCTGTTGCAGCTGTTCAAGGACGGTCTTGATGGTGGCGGTGTCGTCGTTGGCCAGGGCTTCTTTGAGCTGGGTGCTGAACTGCTCCACCTTGGCCTTGTCTGCGGCGCCCACCTTGTCGCCGAGGTCAGCGAGTTGTTTTTCGGCCTGATAAACCAGGGTTTCCGCCTGATTCTTGAGGTCGATTTTCTCGCGCTTCTCTTTATCGGCAGAAGCATTAGCCTCCGCATCCTTGACCATGCGATCAACTTCGTTGTCACTGAGGGTGGAAGCCCCGGTGATCGAAATGCTCTGCTCCTTGCCACTGCCCTTGTCCTTGGCGGTGACGCTGAGAATGCCGTTGGCGTCGATATCAAAGGTCACCTCAATCTGGGGCACGCCACGGGGGGCCGGCGGGATGCCATCCAGGCGGAAGGTTCCCAGGGACTTGTTGTCGCTGGCCATTTCCCTTTCGCCCTGCAGCACGTGGATCTCCACATTGGTCTGACCGTCCACGGCGGTGGAGTAGGTCTCGGCCTTCTTGGTGGGGATGGTGGTGTTGCGACCGATCATCTTGGTCATCACACCACCGAGGGTTTCCACACCCAGGGAGAGGGGCGTGACATCGAGCAGCAGGATGTCCTTGACCTCGCCGGCGAGCACACCGCCCTGAATCGCGGCACCAACGGCCACAACCTCATCAGGGTTGACCGTCTGATTTGGATCCTTGCCAGTGACGCGCTTGACCAGTTCCAGCACCGCCGGGATGCGGGTGGAACCGCCCACCATGACGATCTCATCAAGTTCGCTGGTGGAGAGCTTGGCGTCCTTGAGGGCCTGCTCTACCGGCACGCGGCAACGGTCGATGAGCTTGGAGGCCAGCTCCTCAAACTTGGCCCGGGTGAGGGTGACGTCAAGATGCTTGGGGCCCTCCGGTGTCGCGGTGATGAAGGGTAGATTTATCTCGCTCTGGGTCGCACTGGAGAGTTCGATCTTGGCCTTTTCGGCCGCCTCGGTAAGGCGCTGCAGGGCCTGTTTGTCCTGGCGCAGGTCGATACCTTCGTTAGCCTTGAAGCTATCGGCCAGGTAATCCACGATCACTTTGTCGAAATCATCGCCGCCCAGGTGGGTATCGCCACTGGTCGAAAGCACTTCGAAGACACCATCGCCAACTTCGAGCACGGAGACATCGAAGGTGCCACCGCCCAAGTCAAAGACGAGAATGCGCTCATTGTTCTTCTTGTCCAAGCCGTAGGCCAAGGCCGCGGCCGTGGGCTCGTTGATGATACGCAGAACTTCTAGGCCAGCGATCTTGCCGGCATCCTTGGTGGCCTGACGCTGGGAATCGTTGAAATAGGCCGGCACGGTGATGACCGCCTGGGTTACGGGTTCACCGAGATACTTGCCAGCATCCTCAGCCAACTTGCGCAGCACCTCTGCCGAGATTTCCTCGGGGGCGAATTGCTTGTTGAGCACGGGGCACTTCACCTTGACATTGGCGCCGGCCTTCTCAACGGTATAACTAACCTCCTTGGATTCTTCGTTGACTTCATCAACACGGCGGCCAATGAAACGCTTGACCGAATAGAAGGTGTTTTCAGGATTCATGACCGCCTGACGCTTGGCGATCTGACCTACCAACTTGTCCTGGTTCTTCGTGTAGGCCACCACCGAGGGGGTCGTGCGGAAGCCTTCGGCGTTGGCGATCACGGTGGGCTTGCCGCCCTCCATCACCGCGACGCAACTGTTCGTGGTGCCGAGGTCAATACCGACGACCTTACCCATGGGTTCTCTGCTCCTGTGTCAAATGAATTAGGGATGAAGTCATCTTCAACAGGACACCCCTGCCCCGGCGAGGGGTGGTTCCCGAACCGAAGTGGTGGGTCGAATCACGCCAAACCCTTGGCGGGCAAGGGTTTGCAGCCGGCCTACTCTCGCCCCAGCCCCCTGCGACGCCATGTCTGAGACCCCTACCGGAGCGCCTGACGCCGCCGCTCCCCCCGTTGTCCAAGCTGGGGATGCCTCCTTGGCTCAGGGATCTCAGGAGCGTTGTCGGCGCCGCTCCACCATCAGTGGGGCCAGTGGCCTGGTGGCGGTGCTGGGCGATCCGGTGCGGCACAGCTTGTCTCCAGCCATGCACAACGCCGCCTTGCAGGAGCTGGGGCTGGACTGGGTGTACCTGGCCCTCCGCACCCCCCCTGGCCGGCTGGCGGCGGTGCTGGCAGGGCTGGAGGCCGTGGAGTGCCGCGGCCTCAACATCACCCTGCCCCACAAAGCCGAAGCCGCTGAGCTGGCCCGGGACCTCAGCCCCCTTGCCGCCCGTCTTGGAGCGGTAAATACTTTGGTGCCCCGCACCGAAGGGGGGTGGTTCGGCGCCAATACCGACGTAGAAGGCTTCCTGGCACCACTGAGATCCTGCGGCATCCCCTGGCAAGAAAAACAGGCCTTGGTGCTGGGCAACGGCGGCAGCGCCCGGGCGATCGTGGCGGCCCTCACCGAACTGGGGCTCTCAGGGATCCTGGTGGCAGGTAGGCGCCAACAGAATCTGGATCGTCTATTGCAAGCCTGTGCTGGCTGGGCCCCCACCCTGGAGGGGGTGCCTTGGAGTGAAGGTCATTTGCGATCAGCCCTGGGTAGCAGCGCTCTGGTGGTGAACACCACGCCGATGGGCATGGCCAGCTCCAGGGATCCCGAACCCACCGCCACTCCCCTGGGCCCAAGGGACCTGGACGCCTTGCCAGAGGGGGCCATGGTGTACGACCTCATTTACACACCCCGGCCGACAGCCCTGCTGCGACAGGCGAAAGCGCGGGGTTACCGCACTATTGATGGGCTTGAGATGCTGGTGCAACAGGGTGCGGCTTCGCTGCGGCTTTGGACGGGTCAAGCCGATGTCCCCGTGGGAGTGATGCGGGAAGCGGCCCTTGGGCAACTGGCCGTTCGGTCGCCAGCCCATCCCTAGCCTGGGAATCCGAACGCCATCGCCATGCAAGACCCCCCTCTCTGGCAACGCCTGCTCGCCCTGCTGCCTTATAGCCTCACCTGGAGTGATGCCCTGCCGTTTGGCCGGGATCTTTTCGGCAGCTTCCCCCCCCTCAGCGCCCTGATGCTGCCGGCCATGCCGGCCCTGCTGGTCCAGAACCTGGGCTCGATGGGGGGCATGAATCTGGGGGGCCTGCTGCTGTTCGTGCTGCTCTTCGCCGCGGTGGTTCGCAACCCCAAGGTGCCTTACACCATTCGCTTCAACACCTTGCAGGCCCTGATGCTGGACATCCTGCTGGTGGTAGCGGGTCTGGTGTTTCAGTTGCTGCAATCGTTGCTGGGGGGCGGCCTGCTGTTTCGAACCCTGTCCAACACCGTCTTCCTGGGGACCCTCCTGATCCTGCTGTTCACCGTTGTTCAGGTTCTGCGGGGCAAAGAGGCGGACCTTCCCACCCTGTCGGAAGCGGTTCGCATGCAACTTTGAGTCGACGGCTGGAGGTCACACGCTGGGGTAGCTTGCTTGATCCGTCGGTGGGGTCCGTCCCCCCCGCCCCTGACCTGCTCTAAAGGCGCCCATGACGCAGCCCTACTACGAGACCATGTACATCCTCAGTCCGGACATCCCGGAAGAAGAGGTTGAAACCCACGTGAGCAAGTATCGCGACCTTGTGATCGAGGCCGGTGCCGAGGTTCTCGATACCCAAATGCGGGGCAAGCGTCGCCTGGCCTATCCCATCGCCAAGCATCGCGAAGGCATTTATGTTCAGCTGAACCACAATGGTGACGGCCAGCAAGTCGCCACTCTGGAGCGAGCCATGCGCCTCTCCGAGGACGTGATCCGCTACCTAACCGTCAAGCAGGACGGCCCGATGCCTCCACCCAGGGTGCTGCCCAGCCAAACTGAAAACACGCCTGTAGCTGCAACCGCTGCCGAAACGGAAGCAGATTGATTTTCCCCTCTACCAAAAGACACAAAAATCACACTCAAGCCTGTCGCCCCAAGGTGACGGGCTTTTTATTGGGTGGCTGCCTGGAGAGCAGGCGACCACCCATGCGAATAAGACCGCAATTCCTGCCATAAGGTGATTGGTCTTGCGTGGCAAAACAGTGGACCGCGATCCGCTGCAGCCCTCCCGATCCGCTCCGCCGGAACCGTCCCTGGGCGAACAGGCTGAGCCGCGTAGCTTTGGCCTGGCTGATCGGTCAGAGGTGAATCCTCCCTTGACCCCTAATGGCGAAAGCCAGCGCGGTGCGGATCGGCCCCTGAGGGTGGTGCCCGCACCCCCGTCTCCGCTGCCGCCAAGGGAAGGACCAGCCCTTCCTGGGCGAGGGGCCGGCGGCACCGGCCAACCATCCCTGGAGCGTTTGCGCCGCGAACTGGATGTGACCCGCGAAGAGATTCGGCACTTGCAGGAGATGACCCTGGAGCTACCGGAGATCTTCGAGAACAAATTTCGCCAAAGGCTGCGCGAAACCCTTGGCCAGCAGCGGCTTTTGCGGGAGGAAAACGCCTCCTTGAAACGAAAGCTGCTGGAACTGGGTCCGGCAACAAGCCCCAGGGTCCGGCCTCCCCTGCTGCTGCCCCCCGCCCGAACCGAGCAAGGCGAAGCCTTAGATCGCCAGGCACGGCCAGGTCTGGTGCAATCCCTGCGCCAAGCTTGGGGGGGGCTGGCGGGGGGCCGAGCCAGGGCAACCTTTAAGGGTGACGGGCCGACCAGAGACGGGTTGGTAGACCCCAAACATAAATAAATCCTTCGGCGGCCCGATGGTCAAAGCCATCGTCGCTGCCATAGGTGGCCATGGCGTCGACATACAGGCTGTCGCTGGGACTGGAGCGACCAATGACCACTGCGTTGCCCTTGTGCAGACGGACCCGCACATTGCCGTTCACCGTGGCCTGGGTGCAGTCGATGAAGGCATCGAGGGCCTGTTTGAGGGGACCGAACCAAAGACCCTGGTACACCAGGTCGGCCCAGGCCATCTCCACCTGGCGCTTATATCGCAGAACATCCGCGGCCAGGGTGAGACTCTCCAGGTCTTGATGGGCACGAATCAATAACAACAACCCTGGAGTTTCGTAGATCTCCCGGCTCTTAATGCCCACCACCCGATTCTCGATCATGTCGAGGCGGCCAAAGCCATGGCGACCGGCCAGGGCATTGGCGCGACGAATCAGCTCAACCGGGGCCAATCGCTCCCCGTTAATGGATACGGGCAGGCCCTGCTCAAAACCGATGTCCACATCTTCTGGCGCCTCGGGAGCCGCGGCCACCGCAACGGTCATGGCATAGATCTCCTCGGGCGGCTCCACCTGGGGATCCTCGAGGGAACCGGCCTCAATGCTGCGACCCAGCAGGTTGAGATCGATGGAATAGGGGGACTTCTTGCTCACCGGTGCCGGAATGCCCCAGCGTTCGCCGTAGGCAATGGTCTCTTCACGACTCATGCCCCATTCTCTGGCGGGAGCTAGCACCTTGAGTTCCGGTGCCAGGGCACCGATCGCCACATCGAAGCGCACCTGGTCATTTCCCTTACCGGTGCAGCCATGGGCCACAGCATCGGCGCCCACCTCCCGGGCCACCTCCACCAAGCGCCTGGCGATGAGGGGTCGAGCCAGGGCAGTGGACAGGGGATAGCGACCCTCATAGAGGGCATTGGCCCGAATGGCTGGAAACGCAAACTCACCGATGAAGGGTTCGATCAGATCTTCCACCCTGGACTGACTGGCGCCGGCATCCAGGGCCTTGAGACGGATCGGCTCGAGTTCATCGCCCTGGCCGAGATCGGCGGCCAAGGTGATGACCTCTTCGACCCCCCACTCCCGCTTGAGATAGGGAATGCAAACACTGGTATCGACGCCGCCGGAATAGGCCAGCACCACGCGCCTGGCCCGGGGAGTTGGACCTGCCTCCGGTTGCGCCTGCCCGCTGAATCCCATCAGTGCCGCTCCTGCTTTGAATGGATGGATTGTGGTCCGCCCGAGGATTCTCCCCCCTCGCCGCCTGGGGGCAATGCCCAGCGAGCCGCCAGCCAGAGGGCCATGGCGGCGGGAGGCACCAAAACCAGCAGCCACACCAACCAGGGAGTGATCACCAGGGGCTGGGGCCAATGTCTGCCGGCTGCCACCAGAAGGGCACTGAATCCCAGGGCCAGGACCCATAGCAAGGCGACCTGGCGCCACTTGGGATCATGCATCTAGAGGTGGTGGGGGTGGGGTGAACAAAGGTCGGGGAAAAGCCTGAATCCCCTTGGGGTGCTGGAGAGTAAGGTGATAGGTCGATTCACTCCCATCGGCCAAGGTCGCCATCTTGACGGACAGTAACGCTGAATGTCTGGATCGCGGCCTTGACGGCGGGCCTTCAGAGCGACGGCATGAGCATTCTTGACACCATCAACCCATCGCTAACACGCTACCGGCGTGATGAGCCGGCGCCCGTGCTGCCGCTCCGCGACGAGCCGGACCTGCTCAGCCTGCTGGAGGCCAGCGGTCGATTGGTTGCAGACGAAGAAACCGCCAGCACTGATGTCAGCACGGTGGAAGAAGAAGAGCTTTCGGCGCTGATGGGCGAAAAAGAGGAGTACATCCAGACGGATGAGCAGCCCGAGGAAGCCTGGGAGGACTGACCCATCCTCTGGCGCCCGTTACCCCATGGCCCCCATCAACGGCAAGCTGACCGCCGCTCTTCTCGGTGGCTTTCTCCTGCTGGCATGCCTGGCCAGTGACGGCTTCCTGGCCAACTCCATGCTCACCCTGCCCTTTGTGGTGGCCACCCTGGTGAGTGCCGGAGTCCTGGCCTGGGGCGTACCGAAACTGCGCAACCTCAAGCTCGGCCAGGTGATCCGTGAGGACGGCCCCCAGGGCCACCTCAACAAAGCTGGGACCCCAACGATGGGCGGCCTGCTTGTCGTGCCCGTTGGGCTGTTAATCGGGGGTTGGACGAGCGCCGGAGATCCGCGCCTGCTGGCGGTCGCCGCCGTCACCCTCGCCTTCATGGCGATCGGAGCCATTGATGACTGGCGCAGCCTGACCAAGCGCCGCAATACGGGCCTCAGCCCCCGCGGCAAGCTGGTGCTGCAGGCCCTCGCCGCAGCCCTTTTTCTGGTTTGGGCCTGGCAGGGCAACTGGCTGGGTGCAGGGCTGCCCGGAGATGTGGGCCTGCCCTTCGGCCGACTCCTGCCCCTTGGCCTGCTGATCTGGCCGCTGGGGTTGTTTGTGTTCATGGCCGAAAGCAACGCCACCAACCTCACCGACGGCCTTGATGGCTTGGCGGCCGGTTGTGGGGCCGTGGTCTTCACCGGCATGGCCCTGCAACTGATGCTGCGGGGCAACGGGGGCGACCCCTCCCTGGCGGCCTTCTGCGTGGCGATGGCGGGATGCTGGGTGGGCTTTCTGAGCCAAAACCGCCATCCGGCCAGGGTGTTCATGGGGGATACGGGTTCCCTCGCCATGGGGGCGGCCCTCTCGGCCGTCGCCCTACTGAGCGACAGCCTCTGGCCGTTGCTGCTGATGGGGGGAGTGTTCTTGGCCGAATCCCTTTCGGTGATCCTGCAGGTGTGGGTCTACAAAGCCACCAAGGGTGCCGACGGCAAGGGCCGGCGGATCTTTCGCATGGCACCCCTGCACCACCACTTTGAGTTGGGCGGATTGAGCGAACAGGGGGTAGTTCTGAGTTTCTGGGGGGCCAGCGCCCTTTTGGTGTTGTTAGGACTCGTGCTGCGACCCTGAGCTTGGCTGCGGCCCAGCGACATGCAGCCGCGTTGACCGCCCTTGTGCTCCAGGTACCACTCCTGCCAGCGTGGAAGCCATCCCCGAATCTGGCCGATGGCTTATTTCACCTGGAGAGAAGCGGGCCTCACCTCTGACTGCGCCAGTCTCGACGCCATGGCGGCCCGCTTCGAAGAAGCGGCCTCCCTGATGCGACGCATGGCGGCGGAAGGGTTCCAGTTGGAACCTGCGGCGGACGGTTCCCACATCACCCACCCCGATCCGGCGGTGTTTGAGGCCTATGGCTTCGTCAGCGAGGAATCCCCGGAACGTCAGCTGACGATGTTGCCCTGAGGCCAGGGGGAAGTCCTAGCGGCGCAGATAGCCGAGCACCCAAACCACCACAAAGACCAGCGACGACAAACCCAAATACACCAGGGTCCAGCGCTGCAGGCTCTCGATCGTGAGGTCGAAGGGCAGGTCAATGGCATCGCCGGCGGTGCGAAAGGCCAGGGGCCCGACCTGATGCGGCACCCCGAAGAGCATCAGGGGGAAGCGAACTGTCACCGCAAGGGGCAGCGTGGGTTGCAGGCAGATTAGGCAGCGGCGGGTCCCATCTCGCCGATGGCCAGCCCTGGCACCCGAGCTTGGGGCCCGGCCTGGCCGTCCAGACAGGATGGGTATCAATTCTCCGCAGAGCGGCCCCATGGCCCCAGCCCATCCCCACCGCTTGCCTCGCACCCTGATGCTGCTGGGCAGCGGCGAGCTGGGCAAGGAAGTGGCGATCGCCGCCCAGCGACTGGGGTGCCGGGTGATCGCGGTGGATCGCTATGGCGGCGCCCCGGCCATGGCCGTGGCCCATGCGGTCGAGGTGATCGCAATGACCGATCCGGAGGCCCTCAAGGCGGTTGTGCGCCGTCACCGACCCGATTTGGTGATTCCGGAGATCGAAGCCCTGGCGGTTGATGCCCTGGTTGAGCTGGAGGCCGAGGGCTTCACGGTGATCCCAACCGCCCGCGCCACAGCGATCACGATGAACCGCGACCGGATCCGCGACCTGGCGGCCGCAGAACTGGGCCTGCGCACCGCCCGCCATGCCTACGCCGACAGCGCCGCAGGCCTGGCCGCCGCCGCTGCCCCCTTGGGCTGGCCCGTGGTCGTCAAGCCGGTGATGAGTTCCTCGGGCAAGGGTCAAAGCGTGGTGAACGGCCCCGACGAAGTGGCGATGGCCTGGGACGCGGCCCAGGCAGGGGCCCGTGGCAGCGGCACCCGCGTGATCGTGGAGGAGTTTCTGCGCTTCAGCCTGGAGATCACCCTGCTGACGGTGCGTCAGTGGGATGGACCCACCCTGTTTTGTCCGCCGATTGGCCACCTCCAGGAGCGGGGCGATTACCAATGCAGCTGGCAACCGGCCGCCATGGGAGCGGCCCAGCTGCAGGCCGCCCAGGCGATGGCCCGCCAAGTGACGGACCACCTGGGTGGGGCTGGACTGTTTGGGGTGGAGTTCTTTCTCTGTGGACCCCAAGGATCAGAAGAAGTGGTGTTCTCCGAGCTCTCGCCCCGGCCCCACGACACGGGATTGGTAACGCTCATCGGTCAGAACCTGAGCGAATTCGAGCTGCACATCAGGGCGGTGCTGGGTCTGCCGATCCCTGCCATCCGCTCCCTGGGGCCCGCCGCCAGCCGGGTGGTGCTGGCCGGTGGCAGCCACGACCAGGTCAGCTACGGCGGTGTCGCCGAGGCCCTGGTGAATCCCGACACCCAGCTATTGCTCTTCGGCAAACCAGACGCCAGGCCCCACCGGCGCATGGGTGTGGCCCTCGCCCTGGGGGCCGATGAGGCGGAGGCCCGCCGCAAAGCCGATGGGGCCGCCGCCTATCTCCGTGTCGGACCCGGCTGACAACGGCGGATTGGGTCTGGTTGCCTGTGGGCAGGAGCCTTGTGGTGCCATTGAGATTGCGGCACCATGAGTCACACTTGTTTCGCCTATCTGTGCTGAAGAGACCCAGGGAGGACAAGGAACCCCTGGGAGCGGTTAGCACCCTTATGCCCCGTCGCCGGCCCCGTCGCCGCAAGTTGCCCTGGCTGACCTTCGTGCTCGGCCTGTCGCTGGGGTATGGACTGGCCAAACCAGCCGCGGTGGCCCAGCTCTCGGCCAGCCTGGGCGAGGGCGCTGTGCTGTTGCAGCCACTCTTCGATCACCTCGGGGTGGGCCGGCGCCAGGTGCTGGTGCTGGGCACGGACAAGGTGGGCGATAACACCGATGTCATGTTCAGCGTGCGGGTGCAAGACGGAGTGACCCGCATCGTCCAACTGCCCCGCGACACCTATATCACCTCGGGACGTCTCGGCGTCGTCAAGGCCAATGCCCTCTACAGCCAGGCCGGCATCGCCGAGACCAAGCTGGAAATGGGCCGCCTGCTGGGGGTGCCCATCGATCGCTACATCAAGGTGAATCTGGACGCGGTGGCCCGGGTCGGGGATGCGTTGGGAGGAGTGGAGGTGGAGGTCCCCAAACGGATGGTTTATGTCGATCGCAGCCAGCACCTGAGCATTGATCTCTACCCCGGTCGCCAGGTGCTCAAGGGGAACGACCTGCTGGGTTATTTACGTTTTCGCCACGATGAGGCCGGCGACCTGGGACGAATGGAACGGCAACGGCTCGTGCTCAACGAGGTTTACCGCAAACTGACCCAACCCACCACCTTGGTCCAGCTGCCCGCCCTGATCCAAATTGCCGGGGAGGACATCCACACCGACCTCTCGGCCGTGGAGATCACCCAGTTGGCAGCCCGTCTGGGCCGCACCCGCCTGAAAACCGAGCGGCTGGCGGGGCGCCCCTACTGGGAAGACAACCTCAGCTACTGGATGCCCGATTCCAACAAAGAGCATCCAGCCGAAAACGACAACCTGCCTCCGCGTTGAAGGCCAGGCATTACGCCGCATCCTCCTGAGGAGGATGTTGGGCGAGCACCTCTTTGAGATAGCGGCCGGTGTGGCTGGTGGAGTGGTCAGCCACCGCTTCGGGAGTACCGCAAACGACGATCTCGCCACCTTTATCACCCCCTTCGGGGCCCAGATCAATCAACCAGTCAGCGCAGCGAATCACATCGAGATTGTGCTCAATCACCAGAATTGAATTGCCCTTGTCCACCAGCCGTTGCATCACCTCCATCAACTTGTGCACGTCATAGAAGCTGAGGCCGGTGGTGGGTTCGTCAATTAGATAGAGGGTTTTGCCGGTGGCGCGCTTGGAGAGCTCGGTGGCCAGCTTCACCCGCTGGGCCTCCCCCCCGGAGAGGGTGGGGGCGGGCTGGCCAAGCTTGATGTAGCCCAAACCCACATCTACTAAGGTGCGCAGCCGATCGGCGGCCTGGGGAATGGCGGCAAACTCCTCGGCGGCCTGCTCGACCGTCATCTCGAGCACATCGGCGATGGTGTGGCCGCGATAGGTCACCTGCAGGGTCTCTCGATTGTAACGAGCGCCTTTACATACGTCGCACTGCACATACACATCTGGCAGAAAATTCATCTCGATGACGTTGACACCCTGTCCCCCACAGGCCTCGCACCGCCCCCCTTTGACATTGAAACTGAACTGCCCCACCTGATAACCCCGGGCCTTGGCCTCCACCGTGGCGGCAAACACCTGGCGAATCGGATCAAAGGCGCCGGTGTAGGTGGCTGGATTGGAGCGGGGCGTACGCCCGATCGGGCTCTGGTCAATGACGATCACCTTGTCGATCGCCTTGATCCCCCGCAGCTCCTCCAGGCCGGCAGGGAACGGCACCTTGAGTCCAAGCTGGTGTTCCAGGGCCGGGTGCAACAACTCATTCACCAGGGTGCTCTTGCCGCTGCCACTCACCCCGGTCACCGCCACCAGGCGCCCCAGGGGGATATCAACATCGATACCGCGAAGGTTGTTGCGATTGCAATTGACCAGGCGCAGACGCCGGCTACCCGCCTCCCGGCGACTGGCGGGGGTGGGGATGGAGCGGCGGCCACTGAGATAGGCGCCGGTGAGGGAGTCTTCGGCCTCGAGCAGGTTCTGCAGCGACCCCTCGGCGACGATATGGCCGCCGTGGACGCCGGCGCCGGGGCCAATATCGACGAGGTGATCGGCGGCACGGATGGTGTCCTCATCGTGTTCGACAACTATCAAAGTGTTGCCCAGATCGCGCAGCTTGGTGAGGGTGGCAAGCAAGCGGTCGTTATCCCTCTGATGCAAGCCGATGCTGGGTTCATCCAGCACGTACAAGACCCCAGTCAGGCCGGCGCCAATCTGGGTGGCGAGGCGGATGCGTTGGGCCTCACCCCCCGAGAGGGTCATGGCGGGCCGATCCAGGCTGAGGTAATCCAGGCCCACGTCCAGCAGAAATCGCAAGCGCATGCGAATTTCACGCAGTACTAGATCGCCGATCTGGATCTGGCGCTCCGTCAGCAGGGGGGTGGACCCGGCGGCGGAGCCGACCCCCATCAGAGCTTCGACGGCGGCAAGGGTTTCGGCCACACTGACCGCCGTTAACTGATGAATGGCATAGGGTCCAACCTTGACCGCCAGGGCCTCGGGCCGCAGACGCAATCCCTGGCAACTGGAGCAGGGCACCAGATCCTGAAATTTCTCCAGCTTCTGGCGCACCGCCTCGCCGCCGGCATCGCGCAGCTGTCGCTCGAGGATAGGGAGAATGCCCTCAAAGGGGCGGGTATAACTCTGGCCCTTGCTATAGCGGCTATCGGCCTGAATCGCAATGGGTTCTTCGCTGCCATGCAGCAAGATCTGCCGCTGGCTGTCACTGAGCTCCTTCCAGGGGGTTTTAAGTTCGAAGCCACAGGCCTCGCCCACGGAAAAAAGCAAAGAGAAGTAATAGCTGTTCTCCTTATCGCTCCAGGGAGCGACGGCCGCATAGACGGGCAGGGAGGGGTCGGGCACCACCCTTTCCACGGTGAACCGGCGCAGGTGGCCGATGCCGTGGCAATCGGGACAGGCGCCGTAGGGACTATTGAACGAAAACAGCCGCGGCGACAGCTCCTCTATGACGGCGCCATGGACAGGGCAGGCGAAATTTTCGGAATAGAGGCGTTCCCGCTCCTGGCCCTCCGGCAGGGATTCTCCCTCCTTGGGCACCACTTCCACCAGGGCCAGTCCCTCACCGCGCTTGAGGGCAGTCCGCAGGGAATCGGTGAGCCGCTCGGTGATGCCCTCGCGCGCCACCAGGCGGTCAACAACCACTTCGATGTTGTGGGCGTGGTTTTTATCGAGCTCGATGTTGTCCGCCAGCTCCCGCACCTCCCCGTTGATGCGCACCCGGGCGAATCCCTC
>JBBASD010000010.1:22292-29267 GCA_040399485.1 Cyanobium sp.
GTGGACCGGGGGTTGTGGCTGGTGGATTTTTGGTCGATGGAGATGGCCGGCGACAGGCCCTCGATGGCATCAACATCGGGTTTGTCCACCTGGCCCAGAAACTGGCGGGCATAGGCGGACAAACTCTCCACGTAGCGCCGTTGGCCCTCAGCAAAGATCGTGTCGAAGGCCAGGGAGCTCTTGCCGCTGCCGCTGACGCCGGTGAACACGACCAATTTGTTGCGCGGAATCGTCAGATCGATGTTGCGCAGATTGTGCTGACGGGCGCCCCGCACCCTGATCACATTGTCCAGGCTGCCGCCATTGAGGGTCTGGAGAGCGGCCTTCTCCACCACGGTGGCCTGATGGGATCGCAGAGGCTGGCCCTTGCCGGCAGCAGTGGTGGCGCGGGGCATGAAGAGCCTTCGGCAGCCGCAGATTCTAGGGAGGGAGGGTGTGACACGTTGCGGAGCCAGTCTCCGGATCCCATCCTGTGGGGCCGAGCCGAAGGGAAATCACAAAACCGCGAAGGTTTGCCAACTTGATCCAGCCCCTCCCAAATCGACTAGGATATACATGGAATTGATAATCAATTAAGAAAGCCAATGGATTCCAAGATGACAACCATTGAAGACCCAAGGATTTAAATGCTTGTCAGCGTGATCACTCCCACCAGGCTTGCCCCAGATCGACTGGACATGCTGGTGGAACTTAATCAAAGCCTGCGGCGTAATCATTGCGACGTTGAACATGTCATCGTCGTCGATGGCAGCAACCAGGACGCAATTCCCCACCAGATCCGCGAGCAAGCCACCATCATTGGCTCCCCCCGATCCATCGGCCAAGCCGCCTGCCGCAATCTTGGCCTGGTCGTCGCCCGCGGCGCCTGGATAACCAGCGCCGACGACGATGACTTACTGCCTCCCCATTCGATTGACCAACGCCTGCAAGCCATTGCGGATCAACCCAATGCACTTTGGGCTGCCGGATATATAAAAGAAAAATCCGACGCAGAACCACAGATCATGCCTGCAGGCCCCTGCGCTCCGGGTGATGTATGGCGTGCCTGGCCAACGCCCAACCACAACATTCCCCTGGGACCTACCTGCCTGCTGGTGGAAACCAATTTGCTTAAGCGGGTCGGCGGCTGGATGGGCCTGTCCCAAGGGGAAGATCTCGGCATGATGATGGCAGTGACCTGTACGGCACCAGGCATTTTGATTGATTCTTGTGTTTATCACTATCGAATGCATGGGAACCAAATTACAAAATCCCCCTGGTTTGATGATTTAGAACTCCTCTCGCGCACCTGCGCCTGGCAGCGGGGAGAGCAAATCCTTTGCCAATCCAGCAGTGCCGTCAACCGGTTTTCAGACATGCTCGCCATGGCATCGGGCCGCCAGAGCGGCTGAGGCGGCCATCCCCAGCCTGGGCCTTGGATTTTGGTTGGGTTGGGTCTGCCCTTAGATCGAATCCACCTGGGGCCAAGCCGAACAGCCAGCCAATAGTTCCTGGCTTACCTGCCAGAGGCGCTGGCAATTGTTGGTATCGAGGGCCGCGGCCGCGACGGGCACCGGCTTGGGCCAACCCCCCATCCCCCCGAAACCATCGGGGCCGTAATGACCAGCCGGCGAAGCTGCTGGGGCCGTGGCTGCATAAAGCTGGGGCAGGGCGCCCATGGCGGCACTTTGAAACAGGGGGTCCATGAGTCGATAGGCGATGGGTTCAAACCAGGAACCACTGGCGGCCACCGAGGAGGGCTGCAGGGAGGTGCGGGCCAAGCCGGGATGGGCCGCCAAGGCGCTGATGCCGGCGTTGGCGGCATCCAGCCGGCGCTGCAGCTCGAGGGTGAACATCACATTGGCCAGCTTGCTCTGGCTGTAGGCCTTCCAGCGGTCATAACGGCGCTCGCCCTGGAGATCGTCGAAATCGATGCGACCGAAGTATTGGGCTCCGGAGGTGACACTGACGACCCGGGCGTCGCTTTGACCCTTGAGCAGGGGTAGAAGGGCCTGGGTGAGGGCGAAGTGGCCCAGGTGGTTGGTGCCGAACTGGAGCTCGAAGCCGTCCCGGGTCTGGGTACGGGGAGGGGCCATGACGCCGGCATTGTTGATCAGCAGATCAAGGCGGCCGTAGCGCTGGGCCAGGGTATCGGCGGCGGCGGCGACACTGGCCAGATCGGCCAGATCCAGTGTGAGGCAATCGAGGGCACCGTGAGGACTGGCGGCGCTCTGGTGGGCCAGGTCGTTCAGGAGCTGGGCCCGGGCCGCCGCCGCCTTCTGGGGCGAGCGGCAGGCCAACACCACAGTGGCCCCATGGGCCGCCAGGGCGCGAGCTGTTTCCAGGCCCAGCCCACTGTTGGCCCCGGTCACCAAGGCCAGACGACCGCCCTGATCAGGAATCGCCGCAGCGGTCCAGGGGCCAGAGGGGGCTGGGACAGGGGCGATCGCAACGGAGGGGTTCACGGGGCTTGGGTGGGGCCAAAAGCAAGGTATTCACCGTATTGGGCCCCAAGGGGTAACTGGGACCCTTGCCTCTCCCCCCAGGTCATGGCAAACGCAGGCCCCATCGATCGTCAGGGCTTTTTCGTGCCGAGCGTGATTGGATTTCAGCCCAGCCTGCTGGGTCAAGCCTGCTGGGTGCCAGCCTCAAGCAACCTGGTCCAACTGCGCCCCGGCCAAGCGCGTATCCCGCAGGTCGCAACCCTCCAAATGGGCCTGGCGCAGGTCCGCCTGGCTGAGATTGGCGCCATAGAGACAACTGCCGCGCAGGTCGGCACCGCGCAGGTTGGCGCCATTGAGCAGGGCAAAGCTCAGGTCGGCCTCGCGCAGGTCGGCCCGCCCCAGGTCGGTGAGCTGATCGAGACCGGAGCGAAAATCAGCCTCCACCAGCCGGGCTTGGCGCCAGCAGCTATCGGCGGCCAGTACCCCCCTTAAGCAGGCGCGGTGCAAAAAGGCGCCGCTGAAATCGGCCCCCTGCAACCGCGCGCTGGAGAGATCCGCCTCGTGCCAATAGGAGAGCGCTGCCCGCAGGCCGGAAAGATCGGCGCCCCAGAGCAGGGCCTGCTGAAAACGGGTCCCGTCGGCCCGCCCCTGCCGCAGGCGGGCATGGCCCAGACGGGCCTCCTGAAAGCAGGCGCCGCGCAGGTCGCAGCCGGAAAGATCGCAATCGGTAAGGTCGAGATCGCCGATGTCGCGGCAAATCAAATCCGCCAGGGGCAAGGCGGTGAAACGGCGCTGGCCCGCCGCCAGGGCGGCCCGCAGGTCGGCCAGGGTCTGGGGGGCGCTGTTGTCAGCGGCCATCAGAGGCTGGCGGCCAGGGCATCGAGCTGCTGGCGGCGGGTGGCCAACAGCAGCTTTTCGGCCTGGGTGATCAAGCGAAACACGGCCCGATCACTGACTTCATAAAAGACCAGGGAGCCCTGCGGCCGGCGCTGCACCACCCCGGCGATCGTCAGCAGTTTGAGGTGCTTGGAAACCAGGGCCTGGCTGAGTCCGGTGTGCTCGACGACAGCGGTGACATTGAGGGGACCATCGCGCAGGGCGTCGAGCACGGCCAAGCGGTTGGGCTCGGAGAACACCTTGAAGTATTCGGCCAGGACGTCCATCGGCAGGCATGGGAAACAATTCTAGAGCGAGGTTAGCGCAACATCAAGGGAGCGCAACAGGCCGCTGCCACGGCAACGCACATATCGACTTCTCTGTTGGCCTGGTATCATGCTGTCGTTATGCAATTGAATGTGAGTAACTCTGCCATGGGCACCATCACCTTGAGCCGCTCTGGCCCCGAGCCGACAAGCCTAGAAGCGACCGCCCAGGCCAGCGCCACTCCATCTCGGCGCTGGCCCAGGGACTGGCCCAGCCAGCAGCAACTGCTGGAGCGCCAGCACGGTCGCCTTGAGGTCATGCTCAACACTTTGATAGCCGAGGCCCGTGCCCTGGGCCCCCTGGCCAGCGCCGCCGTTACCCCCTCAGGAGACCTCAATTGCCGCCGGCTGCAAAGGGCCCTGGGCCTGCACCTTCGCCTGGAAGAACGCTGGCTGGCCCAGTGGGGCTGCCTCAACAGTGGCCACCGGGCCAGCCATCGTCTCGCCCGCACCGCCGCCTGCCAGGTCGAACCTGGCAAAGACAGCAGCCGCCTCGATCCCACCCCTCAGCTGGAGTGGTTGCAAGGCCTCCAGGAGTGGTTTCTCGTCCATCGCGACGGTGCTGATGCCATCGCCTACCGCCGCGCCGACCATGCTTGCCGTCCGGGCATCTAAAGTTTGATTCCGGCACTTCGGCCCCCGCAGCGTCCTCGTGGCAGCACCCGCCCAGAACGCCTCCAAAGTCAAGCTGGCCCCCGCCTTGGTCATCGCTTTGGCGCTGCTGGCGGGCCTCGCTGCATTCGGGGCCTGGCAATGGCAACGCAACGGGGACCAGAAGCGCCAGCAGGCCGTGGAGCGGGAAACCGCGGCGGTCGTGCGCCAGGACATCACGGTCAAGGTGAGCGCCACCGGCGTGATCCGGCCGGTGGCGCCGGTGAACATCAGCCCCAAGCAACCGGGGCGGATTGAACGGCTGCTGGTGGAGCAGGGGGATCGGGTGGCGGCGGGCCAGTTGCTGGCCCAGATGGATGCCAGCAATCTGCAGGGCCAGCGCCTGAGCGCCATGGGCGATCTGGCCGCAGCCGAGGCCAACCTCAGCAAGCTGGTGGCCGGCAACCGTCCTGAAGAAATCGCCCAGGCCCGCAATGGCGCCAACGACGCCCGGGCCCAGCTGGTGGCCATCCGCTCGGCTTACACCAGCAATAAAAAGCTGTTTGAGGCCGGGGCCCTGGGGCGGGTGGCCTTCGACGCCAGCGCCGCCCAGTACCGGGCCGCCCAGGAAAAAGTCCAGGCAACCCAGTCCCAGCTGGAGCTGCTGCAGGCCGGTTTTCGCAAGGAGGACATCGCCCTGGCCCGCGCCCAGGTGCTCAAGGCGAAGGGCAGCCTGCAGACCATCAACAGCCTAATTGAGGACACATTGATAAGGGCGCCGTTCGCCGGGATCATCACCCAGAAATTCGCCGATGTGGGGGCCTTCGTGACGCCGACCACCTCCGCCAGCGCCACCAGCTCGGCCACCTCCAGCTCGATCGTGGCGCTGGCTGGAGACCTCGAAGGCCTGGCCAATGTGTCGGAAGTGGACATCGGCAGCATCCATCCCGGCCAGGCGGTGGAATTGCTGGTGGATGCCTACCCGCGGCGTCCGGTGCCGGCACGGGTGCGGCTGATCGCCCCGGAATCGGTGGTGGTGCAGAACGTCACCAGCTTCCAGGTGCGGTTGAGTCTGCCCAAAGAGGGCGGCCCGAAGCTGATGTCCGGCATGAATTTCACCGCCAACTTTTTGGTGGGACGCCGTAACAACGCCCTGCTGGTGCCGACCTCAGCGATCGTCAGCCAGGAGGGGGGAACGGGTGTGCTGCTGCACCAGGCCGGCGGCAAACCCCGCTTCCAGCCAGTGCGGGTGGGGGCCACGGTGGGACCCCAAACAGAGGTGTTGAGCGGAATCAAGGAGGGCCAGCGGGTGTACATCAGCTTTCCGGGGCAACGCAAACCGAACAACAAGCCGGTCAAGAGCGGCTCCCCGTTCCAACCCGCCGGCGGTGGCCGCGGCATTCGATGAGGCGGCGCCGTGCAGGCCACCGCCCGGGCCTACCGGTGTCCGGCCGCCGGTCGGGCGGCCCGGGGGCCGGCCGCGGCAGGCGCGGCTGGCTGGCGGCGGGGCGGCGCGGCTGGGGGCGGCTGCGGCGTGGCGGTTTGCCGGGGCTGCGCCAAAGGGTGCGAGAGCTGGGCCAGGCGCCCCTGCTGGCGGATTTGCGCGAAACGGTGCCCCTGGCCTGGCAGTCGCTGGTGGCCAATCGCCTGCGCTCGATTCTGACAATGCTGGGGGTGATCATCGGCATCGCCGCCGTGATCACGATGGTGACGGTGGGCCGGGGCGCCCAGACCCAGGCCGAAAGCCAACTCAAATCCCTGGGTTCGAACCTGCTGTTCGTTCAGAGCGGCGTGGCCACCACCGGCAGCGCCGCCTCCCAGGGGGCGGGATCCGCCTCGACGCTGGTGTGGGATGACGCCAGGGCGATTCTGGCCTCGGCGCCGGCGGTGGCCGATGTGGCGCCGGTCCTGAATCGGCGCGTGCAGGTGGTGTGGGCGGAACGCAACACCAACACCTCGGTGGTAGGCACCACTCCGGCCTACCAACAGGTGCGCGATTTCCTGCCGCTGACGGGCCGCTTTTTCAATGACGCCGAACTAGAGCGGGCCGAACGGGTGGCGGTGCTGGGCCAGACGGTGCTGGACAGCCTGGGATTGACGGCCACGGAAGCGTTGAGCCAAACGATCCGCATCCAGGGCGAATCCTTCACCGTCATCGGCACCATGGAATACAAGGGGGTCAATTCGTTTCGCGACGCGGATGACCAGGTGTTCATCCCCCTGACCACCATGGCCGGTCGCATCGTGGGGGTGAATGCCATCAGCGGCATCGCCCTGGACAGCATCTCGGTGTCGGCGCGCCACCCGGATCAAATGGCGGCGGCGGAATTTCAGATCGGCAACCTGCTGCGCCTGCGCCACAAGATCACACCGCCCCGCAAGGACGATTTCATCATCCGCAACCAGGCCGATCTGGTCAGCGCCTCCAATTCGGTCACCCAGATCTTCACCAGCCTGCTGGGCGGATCGGCCGCCATCTCCCTGGTGGTGGGAGGCATCGGCATCATGAACATCATGTTGGTATCGGTGAGCGAGCGCACCCGCGAGATCGGCATCCGCCGCGCCCTCGGCGCCCGCGCCGGCCACATCCTGCGCCAGTTCCTGATCGAGGCGATCACCCTGTCGTTGGTCGGCGGCCTGCTGGGGGTGAGCCTGGGGGTGGCGACCTCCCTGCTGGCCAAGCGCCTGTTCGCCTGGCCCGGCGGCGTCGCCCTCGATGCGGTGCTGGGCTCCCTGCTGTTCAGCCTGTTCATCGGCGT
>JBBASD010000010.1:29367-31805 GCA_040399485.1 Cyanobium sp.
TCGGCCTGGCGGGCGCGGGTGTCCCGCAGTTGGGACACCCGGGTGCGGGTGTCGCCGTCCTGGACCTGCTTGGACACCTTGAAGTGGTGGTCGGCGGCGGCGGCCACCAGGGGCTGGTGGGTGACGCAAAAAACCTGCCTGGTGGCGGCCAACTGCTTCAAAAGGGCGGCCATGGCGCCACTGATGCGGCCGCTGACGCCGCTGTCGATTTCGTCGAAGAGCAAGGTGACATGGGGGTCGGCGGCGGCCAGGCAGGTCTTGAGGGCCAACAGAAAACGGCTCATCTCACCGCCGGAGGCCACCTCGGCCAGGGGCGCCAGCGGTTGGCCGGGATTGGCCGAAAACAGGAAGCGCACAGCATCGCTGCCCTCCTCCGTGGCGGGGGCGGCCTGCAGCTGCACCGCAAAGCGCACATGGGCCAGCCCCATCGGCCGCAACGCCTGCATGAGTTGTTCTTCGAGGCGGCGGGCGGCGGCGGCCCGGGAGACGCTCAGGGCGCTGTGGGCCTGGTCGCGCTGCTGGCGGGCGGCGATTTCCCGCTGCTCCAGGGCGGCGAGGGCGGCGGCGCCGCCGGGCAGCAACTGCTGGCGCAGCTGGTCGCGGCGGGCGATCAGGGCGGCCAGGTCCAGGCCATGGCGCCGTTCGAGGGCCTTGAGCTGGGCCATGCGCTCCTGCAGGCCGGCCAGGCTTTCGGGATCGCTGTCGAGGGCGGCGCCATAGCGATCAAGCTGGCGGGCCAGCTCCTGCAGGGTTTCGAGGCCAGCGACACAAGCCTGGCGCAGGCCATCAACGCTGGCATCGAGGCCGGCCATGGTCTGCAGTTCGTGGTCGCAAGCAGCGAGGTGATCGAGCACCGATGGCGCCGCCTCGGCCCCCTCCACCAGCCGGCCCAGCAGCTGGGTCACCCCCTCCTGGAGGCGCACGCCGTGAGCGAGGCGGTCCTGGTCGGCCTGGAGCCGCTGGCGTTCGAGCGGATCATCCAAGGCCGCCGCCTCCAGATCTTCCAGCCACTGCTCTTGCTGCAGCCGCTCCCGCTCAAAGGCCGCCTGCTCGGCCGCCGCCCGCTCCAACGCCGCCGCTGCCGCCTTCCAAGCCGAAAAAGTCTGGCGGGCGGATTCCAGCAGTCCCTGGTGGCCCTCACCCGCCGAGCGATCCAGCCAGCGGCGCTGCTGACCGGGGCGGGCCAGCTGCTGGCTCTGGCCCTGGACGGTGAGATCGAGCAACAGGGGCCGCAGCTCGAGCAACTGGGAGCGGCTGATGACGACGCCATTGAGGCGATGGCGGCTGCTGAGGCGGCCCTGCAACAGGCGCCAGTCGCGGCTCAACAGCAAGTCATCGTCTTCGGCGTCGAGTTGCTGGGCCGCCAACCAGGCCAGCACGGGCGGCGTCAGGCGGAAGCTGGCCTCAATGCGCCCCCGCTCGCAACCGCGCCGCAGCAGGCGGGAGGCGGCAGCTCCCTGGGCGCCGCCCAGCAATGCATCGAGCGCATCAAGCAGAATTGACTTGCCGGCACCGGTTTCGCCGGTGAGCACGGTGAAGCCCGGCTCGAAGGTCAGCTCCAGCCGCTCAATCAGGGCGATGTTCTCCAGGCTCAGACCCGTGAGCACCCCGGCCTCCGCTGTATGTGGGATGGATGGCCCGACCGTAGCGGCTGCGGACAAGAAGCAGAAGGGGTGCCGGCCAACACCCGAAGGGGGGATCGCCGCTTTCTATCTTGTTTTCCATCCTCTAACCGCCGCCCTAACCGCCGCCATGGTGATCCGCACCCGCCTGGTCGAACTCTCCAGCCTGCAGGCCGTCGCCTACCGGCAGAAGCTGAGGGGAGGCCAGGCGGGGGTGGTGATCCTGCGCCAAGACAGCGCCCAACCGGGGCTGGCCCTGCTGAACCGCAACAGCGGCCAGGCCGATCTGGCGGCCCACACCCCCGCCGATCTGTTTCCGCAGGAGGCCTTTGATGAGGCCCTGGAGCTTACCGCCGGGCTGCCCTATTCAAGCCGGGGTCCGGTGCGCAGTCCCGCAGCGGTGGCCGGCGCTGCGGTGGCCGAGGCAGCGGCAACCGCAGGGGCCCCCAGCCCCCTGAATGAGGAGCACACCGCCGAAGAGATCGCTACGGTCAACAGCGCCGACTACGCGGCGATCGTCAAGGCCTACACCAACAAAAAGGGCGAGATTTCTTATGAGCTGCTCAACAAGGCCCTAATCCAGGCGGCCCGCTCCAACCCCTACGTGGCCGAAATGGTCGGCCGCCAGGCCAGCCTCGAAGAAATCCGCGACCATGTGCTGAAGGCCAACTTCGAGGCCGTCAGCGGCAACCGCACCCTGAGCCTGGCGGAAGTGCACCGCATCCTGGAGCTACTCGATGAAGTCAGCCCCCGCTCGGTGCTGCGGGACTTCAATGAGGACCTGCGCAAGCTGCTGGGGGGAGCGGGGGGCTGAGC
>JBBASD010000011.1:0-29537 GCA_040399485.1 Cyanobium sp.
TTGTCCAGGTTCCGCCAGCTCGGGTCCCTTTCAGGTCCCCTCTGGCTCGTCGTCTCGCGACGACTTCCAAACCCTACAACATCGGTCGCTCGCGCTTCCGGGGGTTGTAGTCGTCTCGTTCGTCCGGGTTTTGCCCTTTCGATCGTGACCAGACGAACTTAGCAGTTCATCTGTCCGTTCTTCTCCAGCCAGGCTCTTCCAGATTGCAGACGATCAACGCCTTATCCTTCTGAACCGGGCTTTTAAGCACGGCTACGCGGTTTCCCGCGCAGTCCAAAAACCTACCACCTCTACCGCTCACCTGGCAAGCAACTTGTGGCTCCAGCGGCAACCAACTGGTGCCAATACCCAAAAACTCTTGCCCTGCCTTGATTTCCATCGACTTGCATGGGGAGTTTTATTGAATTCCCTGGGCCCAGTTCCCCTCTTGAACAAATAGGCCTCAGTTAAAGCAGCAAGGCCTCGGCCCAGGGGAGAAACAAATTCAGGGTTTCGTTCCGATCAGCCACCAATACAGGGAAGTCTCTACTGGTCAGGTCCTCTCCCTGGGCAAGGGCATCCGGGTGGTTTTGCAACCAGCGGATCGGACAATCCAGTTCGCTGAGCACGAGCCAGGCCGCCGCCAAATCCCAGATTTTTGGGGTGGCCTCCAGGGCCGCCACCGTCTGTCCCATGGCGACACTGACGAGATTGAGGCTTGCCACCCCCAGCAAACGGATCTTTCCGGGGAAACGGCGGTCGGGAAGCTTCTGCAAAACGCCGATGGAACGACTGCAAAGGGAGGCGCAACCCGCAGGGTTGGTGGAGAGAGAAGGCGGGAGAATCGGTTTACCATTTCTCCACGCCCCCTGGCCGCGAATGGCGACGATCCTTTGTCGCAGGGGGGGAACATCAAGAATTGCCAGATCGGGCCGCCCGTTGTCGAAGCGGGCCAGGGAGATGGCCCAGTAGGGAATTCCCGCCGCATAGTTTGTGGTTCCATCCAGGGGATCCACCACCCAGTAGCGCGGGGTCTCAGGCACCTTCCTTTTGCCCTCCTCGCTCAGCACCCCCTCGCCTGGATACAGACCGGCCAAGCCACGGACGAGGGTGTCGTCACTCCAACGATCACAGGCGGTGATCAGCGAGCCGTCCTCCTTGCTGGCCGAGGTGACGTGGCCAAAATCCTGCCTCTGACGCTCGGCCACCGCATCGATCAGTTGCTGTAAACCAGAATCCAACTGGGGAGGTATCGATGAAGTCATCTCAACCCATCTCCATCGAGAGAACCCGTTCAAGACTGCGAGCGGTGTCCTGTCGGAACTGATTAACGTTGAGCGAGGCCAGCAAAAGTAATGCCCCAAAGGCGACAAGAGCCTCAACGGAAAGGACGAGGGCAAAGGCGGGGAAGGGGCCCGGACCCAGCGGCAATTGGCGGCCCAAATCAAGGAGGCCACCGCCGAGCAACTTACCGATGGCACGGGAAATGGCCTGGGCAAGCCCCCAGACTCCTACAAAGGCTCCAGCAGCCTGGGGCAGGGTCAGATCAAGCATCAGACAAAGGGCACTGTTCGTGGCAATCCCGGCAGCCAAACCAAAAAGCAGCATGACGGCTTGGAGCAGGGGCACGCTGCGGGTGAGTCCGCATAGGATCAAAAGAAAAAGAGCGATCACAATTAGCCTGCAACCCAGCCTGGCCGTGGGTAACTTGCCAAGCCTTGGCACCACCAACAGGCCCGCTAGCAGGAGTCCCACCAAAGTTCCCACACCCCAGAAGGCATTTAGCTGGGTACTGGCAGAGATACTGAGGCCGAACACCTGGGCGCCATAACTTTCCAAAATCGGATCTTGGAGAAACAAGCCAAGGGTGAAGGCAACGAGAAAGGCAAAAAAGATAAATACCTGTCGGCTGGAGGTGATTAACCGCCAAGACTGTCCCATGGTGACCGCCTCTTGAGGCAGCTCCCCTGGGGCCCTGCCCTTGGCACCAGCTCCTGAGGCTGCAAAGCCTGGATACGCAGACCTGGTCTCCATGTTCCAGGTGGCCAACAAAGTCAGAGCGATCACGATCAAGGAGACCTTGAGCATGAATTGCGTTAAGACCGGTTCGAGGATGGCCGGATCACTGACCTGATCGAGGGAACGCAAGCTAAGACTGGTCAAGATGGCCCCGACCACAATGCCGACAGTGAGCATGCACCAGACCAGAGCCACAGCCCTAGGGCGCTCGGCCTCATCGGTGCGGTCGATGACTAGGGCCAGATAGGGGGTGGTCGCCAGGGAAATGGCCAATCCGTAAGCGGCAAAAAGACCGCACAGAGCGGCAATGCCCAAGGCCAGGCCAGGCTGGCTGCCGGCACTGAGCAAACGTCCCACCTGAAAAATCAGGGGAACCGCCAACACCGCCAGCCCACTAAAGAGCAGGGTTCCCAACAACACATAGGGCACCCGGCGACGACCGAAGAGAGGATAGCCATCGGAGATCTGGCCAAACAGCACCCTGGAGGGCGCCATGAATTGCTCAAAGGCCAGGGCTCCCCCCACCAGCAATCCCGGATAACCCAGCTCGCTGAGCATCACCCTGTTCAACAACCCGGAAAAAATCACCGCCAAAGCACCCAGGCAGGCCTGGAAGAGCCCCAGTCGAAGAATCGCAAGCAGGGAAAGGGGCTTTTGCACGACCACTTAGGAGGTCAACGGGAGGGAGAGGCCTGACCCATGGGGGCACGGAAGAAGGAAGCGGCACAGGCCGGCACCACCGGTTGCAACTCGACCGGAGCGCTCTCTAGGCCAGGGGTTGGAGGGCGACGATCCGGCAGGGAGGGACGGGGACACAGGGCGATCTGATCGAGGCCGGTGCGGCGGCGCAAGTCGGCGAGGCTCTTGTTGTATGTGGAGATCGCCAGGGCATAGCGGACCTCGGCCTGGGTGAGGTCGCGCTGGGTGTCGACCACCTCCCGCTGGGTGGTGACCCCGGCCTGGAAGCGCAGGCGAGCCAGCCGCAGAGATTCGCGGGTGGAAAGCACCTCCTGGGCGTTGGTGGAAATGTTGAGGTTGTTGCGCTGAAGTTCAAAGAAGCTTCGCTCCACCTCGACTCGGATCTGGTCGCGGCGCTGGGCGAAGCGATAGCGGCCCTCATTGGCCTTTTGTTTGTTGAGGCGATAAAGAGCCCGGGCCCTACCGCCATCGAAGAGAGTCCAGCTGAGATTGAGGCCGATGGCGTTATCAACGCTCCAGTTGGTCTGGCCGAGGACATTCTGGGCGGCTGGGGCTTCGTTTGAGCCATTGACAAAGTCAGTATATCTGGCTCCATAGGAATTGCTGGCACTTAAAGTATTGACAATGCTCAGCAACGGCTGGGATGCGGCCAGCTCAGAATTGGCTTCGCTATTGGCAATGGAAATATCCAGCAGGATATCATCGAGTTCCTCGCGGTAAGCAAAGGCTGCAATGATGCTCTCTTCCAGGGAAGGGATCCAGGCCCCCACCACCCTGGATGGATCCTGGGCAACGGGGGTTACATCTTGGGGCAAGGAGAGCAAAGAAGCAAGCTGGCGACGGGCATCCGCCTGCCCAAGGCCCGGCCCTCCGGGTCCATTGCCGGTCAAGGCATTGGTGAGAAGCTGTTGGTCGCGGGCCAACTGGGTTTCGGCCTGAAGCACTTCGAGCTTGGTGGCTACGCCGGCCTGGAAACGGGAGCGAGCATCCCGCAAGCTGACCAAGGAAGCCCGGACGGATTCCTGGCCAATGCGCACCTGTTCGTCGGCAGATTGGAGATCGAAGTAGGCCTCAGCAGCCTGCAACCTCAGGTCCCGCAGACCAATGAGATAGGCGTTCTTGGCCTTCTCATAGCGATCACGGGCGGCGGCAATCCGGGGGGTCCGCTGGGGATCAATCAAAGCCCAACTAGCTTTAAGGACGGCATCCATAGCCGTGATTGAGTTGGTGGAATAGCCTGTAACATCTCCAATGGCAATATCTCTATTCGGCGTTGGACTGTAGGATTGTCTTACAGAATAGGCCGGCAGCTGGGAGGCACCTAACTGAATCGTCGGGTACCAGCGGGAGATCTCAGCCCGCAGTTGTGATTGGGATTCCTCGACCTGGATGGCGAGGGCCTTGAGGTTGGGGTTGTTGACCTCGGCGATGGTCTCGACTTGATCCAGTCCCAGGGGGCGCAATTCGCGGATGCGCACCTGGGAAGGCTTCACCGGCAGGGCCAGCGGCGGCGGCGAAGCTAGGTCGGGGTGGTTGGCTGGCAGCACGGTGGCGGCCGGGGGCAGCAGCCTGGGATTGACCCGGGGCCGCAGCCCCTTCACCTGGGGTGCCCGCGGCAGAGCCTGCTGGGGTTGCAATGCCGAGCCTCCCCGGACCGTGCTGCCCGGGGGCATTGGACCCTGCGCCGGAGACGATTGGGCACCAACAGAACCGACCCAAAGAACCGGAACCACCGTGAGGGCCGCAAACAAAGAAACCTGGCGACCCACTGGAAAAACATCGAACCGGCTGAGCTTAGGCAAGGCCATGGGTGCTGCCGGTGCAGACAGCCACCAGTTCTTCCGCACTGCCGATGGGCTGGATCGGAACGGAAAGCTTGGCCTGGAGCTGTTCAAGGGTCATGTCGTCGAGAAACACGCTTTCCCCCTGGCGCAACATCAACTTGGGCAGTAACAACCTCTCGCCCAGATCCCGGCCTTGCAACCCCTCGATCAAATCAGCCCCGGTCAGCAATCCGGTCACCACCAGGTCCTGCCCCCAGTAGGGGCTTGGCAGGCCATGCAGTCTCAGATCCAGGCCCTCGACCCGGTTGAGGCGCTCGACCACCGGCTCCAGGGCCCCAGCCACCACGGCCCCGACCACCCAGCTGAGGCGCTGGGGAACGGCCAGGCACTCGGGTAGCTGGGCGGTGGCCTGATCCAGCTCCTCAAGGAAGCCCCGAATGCTGCCAACGCCGTTCTCCCTCTGGGGCAGGTCCTCGTAGTCAGTGCGGGGAGGCAGGGGCAGACCCGCAATGAGATACCACTCATCCGCCAGCCAGGCAAACCGACTGCCAAGACGACACTGGAATACCTCCTGCAGGGCCTCGACCTGGCTGATGACGGCCATGGCGGCAGCTTGATCTACCGGCACCAGGTTGTCGTTGGCTGGACGGAACCGGGTCAAGCCAACGGGCACCACGGCGGTGGAAAGCACCGCCGGCCAATCTCCCTCGGCGAAAGCGGCCAAATCCTGGAGGGTGCGCCCCAGGGCCTCGCCATCGTTCAACCCAGGACACACCACTACCTGGGCATGGATCTGGAGCCGTCGCTCGGCGAACCAATGCAATTGGTCGAGCAGGAGGGCGGCGCGGGGGTTGACCAACAGGCGGCTGCGCAGCTCGGGGTTGGTGGCGTGTACCGAGACGTAAAGCGGAGAGAGCCGCTGGGCCTCGATGCGCTGCCAATCCGCCGCACTGAGATTGGTAAGGGTGAGATAGGAGCCATAAAGAAAGCTCAGCCTGTAATCATCGTCCTTGAGATAGAGACTGTGCCGATGGCCCGCGGGCTGTTGGTCGATGAAGCAGAAGGGACAGCGGTTGTTGCATTGACGCAGCCCATCAAACAGGGCCTCGCTGAAGGCCAGACCAAGCCCATCGTCCGCGTCCTTCTCCAGTTCGATGACATGGACTTCGCCTGAGGGATCCTCAACCTCCAGACGCAGGTCTTCCTCCCCCACCAACATCTGAAAATCAATCAAATCCCGGGGTCGCACCCCATTGATGCTTAGCAGGCGATCACCAGGCTGAAAACCCAGCTCCTCACCAATCGATCCCGCTTCAACGCTGACCACAACAGCGGGCTGGGGGAGTCGATCGGGAGAGGAGCCCCCGGGATCCTCCAGGGAAATGCCAGCTGTCAGCTCATTCCACACCGCAACTCAAGGCCAGGGGGACCAGTCTGGCGGTCCTGGGTCTCCCCTGGCCACCGGCGGGCCAAGGGAAATTCAGCGAGCCAGGCTTTCGGCACCGCGGAAACCAAGCAGCAGCACCAAACCGAACAACAGCCGGTAGGCCACGAACAGCCAGGTGCTGTTTTGCTGCAGGAAACGCAGCAACCAGGCAATCGCCATCCACGAGACCACGGCCGCCGTGGCGACCCCCAGCAGCATGGGCAGGGCCCCCCCATGGGAGGGGCTGGTCAGGGCAGCTTTTAGTTCCACCAACCCAGCCAGGGTGATGGCCGGAATGCCCAGCAAGAAGGAGAAGCGAGCGGCGTCAGGGCGCTGCCAACCATCGAAGAGGCTGGCGGTGAGGGTGCTGCCGGAACGGGACACCCCAGGCACCAGGGCCAGGGCTTGGGCCAATCCCACCAGCAATCCATCGCGGGATTGGACATCGGCAAGGAACCGACGCCGGGATCCGACCAACTCGGCGAGGGCCAGCAGCAGAGCCATGACGATGGATACGACCCCGATGGAGGTGATGCTGCGAAGGGGGGAATGGTCGTAATCGGGAACCAGATTCTTGAGCGCCAGTCCCGCGACTAAAATGGGAACGGTTCCCAAGGCGATCGCCACGCCCAGACGAGCCGAGGGTTCTCGCCACTGGCCATCACGAAACGCCTGGCCCATGGCATGGATCACTTCCGCCAGGTCCTGCCGGAAATAGGCGATTACGGCCGCGATGCTGCCCAACTGGATTACGGCCGTGTATGCCACACCTGGATCCCCCCACCCCAAAAGCACCGGCACCACCTTGAGGTGAGCGGTACTACTGATGGGCAGAAATTCCGTCAAACCCTGGACCACCCCCAAGACCATGGCGTGCCAACAATCCTGCAGTAGGGGCAAGGCCTCAGCGGTAGAAGCAGCAGCAGCCATGCGCCAGGGGGAAAAGAAATTGGTCTGACCCTATGGCGGCCATGGACGCCGCGCCAGCCCCCTTCGACCCCCTGGCCTTTAACGTTGGCCATCTTTCTTAATAACTTGGGTGATCGTTGCTCCAGCCAGCCCCTCCAGGGGTGGTACTCCTGGCTTATCTGGCGCCTGGGCTGAGGCGATTCCTACTGGGCTGATGCTTCCAGTCATTGCCGCCTTGCTGGTGCTTCTGCCGGTGTTTCTGCAAGCCCCTTGGGTGCGGGCCTCGCCGATGGGGGCGACCCTTTTCACCCCTTGGCTGGTGGTCTTGGGCTTGCTGCTGGAACGCCGCGGCCAGGGACCATGGAGAGCCATCGGCGCAATGCTGGTGGGGTTTGCCGGCAGCTGGCTAGGGGGATCGCTGTTCTGGGGGTGGTGGCGGGTCCATCCCCTCTGGCACCTGCCAATCGAGGGCTTTGCCCTCCCCCTGGCCCTTGGCGGACTCGGAAGCCGCTGGCGCCTGGCCGGTGCGTTCTACCTCGCCTCCCTGTTGGGGACAGCAGCCACCGATGGGGTGATGGCCCTGACCGGGGTGATTCACCTCTGGCCCCAGGTGGTTGAAGCACCCCTGAGCGAAGCTGGGCTACTCCTGCAGCAGGCCGGGGAGGCGGTGCTCCAACCGATGGCCCTTGGCCTGATCGGCCTGAGCGGAACCGCCCTTTTGGCCGTTTGTTGCTGGCTCTGGCCCCAGGGGCTGGCCGGCCGGGTGGCTGCGGCGACCCTGGCCACCACTTTGGTAGTGGACGGAATCTTCCTGGCGGCAGCTTTACTCGCCCCCGGGCTGAGCGGCCTGATCTGAAGAACTGCGAAAGACGGGGATCCGTCCTGGAGTGGGTAAGGCATGCTCTGTAACGTTGTGGCAAGACCAAATCCTCTCGGAGTTGGTCCAGTCCAGCTTTCCCTTCCCCCCCTTTCAAGGAGTCTGTCGTGATGAAACGACTGCTTGCCTGGCTCATGAGCGGCGTCGTGCTCGCCGGCCTGCTCGTCACCCTGCTGCTGCCCCAACCGGCTCTTGCCATTGAGCGACGCAATGTCGCTGATGACAAGATCGCTGAGTCCGCCGGCAAGGTGGACCTTAATAACTCATCGGTGCGGCGCTTCCAGCAGTACCCTGGTATGTATCCGACCTTGGCCGGAAAGATCGTGCTTGGTGGCCCTTACCAAAACGTTGATGATGTTCTGAAACTGGATCTCACAGTCCGTCAGAAAGAGTTGTTTGAAAAATATAAGAATAACTTTACGGTGACTGATCCTTCCATTGCCCTCAACGAAGGCTTTGACCGCATCAACGACGGCGTTTACCGCTGATCACCGGCTGCCATCAAGGGCCTGGGGCCCTTTCTGAAGACCGCCGAGGCTTGCCCCGGCGGTTTTTTTGTGGATTGGCAGGCCCCAGGGTGCGTTCCTGACAATGCTGGCGCCAGGCGTTCCCATAGGCTCGCCTTCAGCACGGCCCTGTGATGACATCCTCCCTGGCGGACCAATGGGATGTGGTGGTGGTCGGCAGCGGCGCCGCCGGTCTGATGACTTGCCTGGAATTACCAGCTGACTTGCGCGTTCTGCTGCTCAGCAAACACGACAGCCCCCCCTCAGCGAGCCGCTGGGCCCAGGGTGGCATCGCCGCCGTGACACGCTCCGACGACAGCCTGGACAGCCACATCGCCGACACTATGAAGGCGGGAGCAGGCCTCTGTGATCCGGCAGCAGTGAGCGTGCTGGTTCAAGAAGCTCCCGCCTGCGTCGAGCGCCTATTAGCGCTGGGCATGGCCTTCGACCGGGAAGGCCCGGATCTGAGCACCACCCTGGAGGCCGCCCACAGCCACCGCCGTGTCCTCCATGCCCAGGACCGCACCGGCGGTGCCCTGGTGGATGCCCTGGAACGGGAAACCCTGAACCGCCCCCTCCTGACCCAGGCCAAAGGGGTACCCGCCCTCCAGCTTTGGCTGGAGAACGGCCACTGCGTTGGCCTGCAGGTGCTGGAAGGCCATCGGTTGCGCTGGCTGCGGGCCGGGGCCGTGGTGCTGGCGAGCGGTGGCGGTGGACATCTCTTTTCCCACACCACCAACCCGACCCAGTCGAGTGGCGATGGCGTAGCCATGGCCTGGAGCGCCGGGGCCCGGGTCCGCGATCTGGAATTCGTGCAATTCCATCCCACCGCCCTGATGTTGGCAGGGGCCCCCCATTTCCTGATCAGTGAAGCCGTCCGGGGCGAAGGGGCTCTGCTTTGTGAAAGCGACGGCCGCAGCCCGGTGGCCCATCTGGCGGGGGCGGACCTGGCCCCCCGGGACCAGGTAAGCCGCGCCCTGGCCCGGCGTATGCAGGCCCTGGGAGTTGAACATCTGTGGCTGGACCTGCGTCCCGTCGGCCAGGAGCGCCTGGAAAGGCAGTTTCCAACAATCTTGGGTCGCTGCCGGGAGCTGGGGCTGGAGCCCACCACCGCTCCGATTCCCGTGGCTCCGGCAGCCCACTACTGGATGGGCGGCATCAGCACAGACCTACAGGCCGCCAGCAGTGTTCCTGGCCTCTATGCCGTGGGAGAAGTGGCCTGTACGGGTGTGCATGGTGCCAACCGGCTCGCCAGCAATTCCCTGATGGAATGCCTGGTCTTTGCCCGCAGGCTGGTGGCCGGCTTGCAGCTGCAACCCTTGCCAGCCCAGCCGATCCCCTCCGCCTGCTCCGGCCCTGCCCCAGGAGTTGACGCCACAGCGGACCCCATAGAGATCCAGGCCCAGATCGCCGACCTGCGCAAGCTCTGCTGGCAGGTGGCGGGAGTGGAGCGGCATGGTCACTCCCTGGCCCTGGGCTGGCACGAAGTGCGGCGACGCCGTCAGTTGTGTGAGGCAAACCGGCTGCTGCGACGGGTCCACGGCCAACCCCCAGGCCTGGCTCTACAACTGGAGCCAGGCCAGCGGGAAGCGTTGCGCGCCGTGCAGGATCTGCGCCAGAGGCTGGTGCTGGCCGAACTGTTATGTGAGGCAGCCCTGTTCCGAGACGAGAGCCGTGGGGGGCATTTCCGTGAAGATGCCTCCGCCCCCCAACCCTTCTGGCAGCGGCACACTGTCCAGGAGCGGGGGCGGGCGATCGCAACCAGCGCGATCATCGGCATGCCTGGGGATACGGCGAGTGGGGACGCGGGGGCTGGGGGCTCAGAGGAAGGTCAGAGGCCCGGTGCACCCTTGTAGCCAATCATTTCAGCCAACTTGGCCAGGGGCTTGACGCCAGATTCGATTTTGCCGTTGATTTCCCAGCTGGGGAAAGCCTGAATGTTCTTGGTGGAACAGAGCTTGGCCTGGCTGTTGTGACCATCGGGGGCACATTCGACCACGTTGAGCTTGGCGGTGGCCTGTTTACCGAAAAGTTCCTTCTGATCGTGGCAATGGGGACACCAGTAGGCGGAGTACATGACCACTCCCTTCTTACTGAGTTGGTCAGCCAGAGCCAGGGCCGCGGGCGAACTTTCGGCGACGACCGGCTGAGGCATCCCCTTGCCCAACACACTGGCGGGTCGATCGGCTGCGGTAGCCCAGCCGAAGCTGACCACGGCCACCGCCAGGGCCGTCATCACCACCCGAAAAAAGAGTTGTCCCCGGTCTTCCCACGCACCTCCCACCAAAGTGAGCACCATCAAGGTGAGGCTGAGCAGGGCAGACAGCAAACAGAAGGGGCAAAATGCCTGGATCTTGAACACCATCAGGCCAAGCAACACCAGGCTGAATACGGCCATTGCCGTGGTGAGCAACGCCAGACCCCACCAGCTACGGGTGTTGAGTTCGCCACGGGCCTCGCCGGGCAGCACCAGGGGGGCAACCGCCAACAAAAGGACAGCCAGGTAGGCCAGGCAGCCAAACAGGGCCAGGGGCTGGCCAAAAAGGGAGCCCCAGACACTGTTCAGGACCTTGTCGCAGCCATCGCTACCCCCTGGACACAGGATCGGGCCCAAAATCCCCAAACGCTTGAGGGTGATTACACCGGTGTCGACGGCCCCAACCGTGGCCAGCACGGCTATGGCGACCCGCAGCCAGCGACGGGAGGGCTCGGGACGTCGCCGCTCGTTGAGACGACTGGCCAGGCTGCTTGAAGTCACGGGCAAGCAAGGAAGGGAATTCATTCTCGCAGCCCCTGATTCCATAGGGTGGGATTTCTAAGCCCCTCCGTCATCCGCCAATGGCCCCTGGCCCCTTCAACCCCACCGGCAGCGGCGCTGACACCGGTCGCGCTGATATTGGAAAACCGATCGTGGCCTTTGCCCACCTGGGTTGTGAGAAAAATCGCGTTGATACCGAACACATGCTTGGCCTGCTGGCGCAGGCGGGCTATGGCGTCAGCGCCGATGAAAGCGAAGCCAACCTGGTGGTGGTGAACACCTGCAGCTTCATCCAAGAGGCGCGCGAGGAATCGGTGCGCACCTTGGTGGAGCTTGCTGAACAGGGCAAGGAACTGATCATCTCGGGCTGCCTGGCCCAACACTTTCAGGAGGAGCTGCTCGATTCCCTGCCGGAGGCCAGGGCCATCGTGGGGACTGGCGACTATCAACACATCGTCAGCGTGCTGGAGAGGGTCCAGGCCGGGGAACGGGTCAACCAAGTGAGCCCTGTGCCCACCTTTGTGGCCGACGAACATCTGCCTCGCTACCGCACCACCAGCGAAGCTGTGGCCTATCTCAAAGTGGCCGAAGGCTGCGACTACCGCTGCGCTTTCTGCATCATTCCTCAATTGCGGGGCGACCAACGTTCTAGGCCCATCGAATCGATCGTCGCCGAGGCCCGGCAACTGGCCGCGCAGGGGGTGCAGGAGCTGATCCTGATCAGCCAGATCACTACCAACTACGGACTCGACCTCTACGGACGCCCCCGCCTCGCCGATCTGCTGCGGGCCCTGGGGAAGGTCGAAATCCCCTGGATCCGGGTCCATTACGCCTATCCCACCGGATTGACCCCCGAAGTGCTGACGGCCTTCAAGGAGGTGCCCAACGTGCTGCCCTATCTGGATCTGCCGCTGCAACACAGCCACCCGGAGGTACTGCGGGCCATGAATCGCCCCTGGCAGGCAGAGGTCACCGAAGGACTGCTGCGGCGCATCCGGGAGCAGCTCCCCGAAGCCGTGCTGCGGACCACCTTCATCGTCGGCTTCCCAGGGGAAACCGAAGCCCATTTCCGACATCTGCTGGACTTCGTGGCCGAGCATCGTTTCGACCATGTGGGGGTGTTCACCTTCTCTCCTGAGGAGGGCACTGCGGCGGCGACCCTGGCCGATCAGGTCGCGCCCGAGGTGGCCCTGGAACGCAAGGACCGGCTGATGGCCCTGCAGCAACCGATCGCCGCCGCCCGCAACGTGGCCTGGGTTGGTCGCATCGTGGATGTGCTGATCGAGCAGGAACACCCCGGCAGCGGCGCCATGATCGGGCGTTGCGCCCGCTTCGCCCCGGAAGTGGATGGTGAAGTTCGGGTGCGTCCTGGCGTGGGGGGCCTCAGCGCGGCACCGGGAACGATGGTGACCGTGCGTCTCACCGGCGCCGCCACCTATGACCTTGAAGGCGAAGTCGTCGGAGCCCGAGCCCTGGTGGAAAGCGTCAAACACAGTCGCCCGACCTCCGCTTGAGCCGGCCCTCAGTCCCCGTACCGCCCGCCGCCTTCTTGATCCTGCTGAAGCGCCTGCAACGCCACCAGCGGACCACCTTTCTGGTGGCATCGGGGTTGAGCACCGCCGGATCCTTTGCCGGGCTGACCGCCAAGGGCTGGATCTTGATCCAGAGCAATGGCAATCCCCTGTTGCTGGCTCTGCATTTCGGGTTACTGGCGCTGCCCAGCCTGCTGTTGAGCGGACCCGCCGGAGTCCTGACCGACCGGATCGGCTGCCAGCCGGTGTTGATCCGGGCGCAATGGGCCCTCTTTGGGGCGGCAGCGCTGGGGGCCCTGGCGATCCCGCTGCTTGAAGGCCAGAGCCAAGTGGCCCTGCTGCTGCTGAGCACCCTGTTGATGGGGATGGCGAGCAGCTACGAGCTCACCGCCCGCAACAAGTACAGCGCCCTGCTGGTGGAAAAGCCCGAGCAACTGGTCCCGTTTCTGGCCAGTTTTTCGGTGGTTTTCAACGTGGGCAAGTTGGTGGGTCCGCCGCTGGGAGGCTGGTTGCTGGCCCTGGCGGGACCCAGCCTGGCCCTAGCTATCGATGCCCTCACCTACCTGTTACCCATCGCCAGTGTTGTGTGGGTACTGCGTCCCCGCCTAGATCAGGAACAGCGCAGTCATGTTGGGCCCACTGCCTCGCTGGGGGCCGCCTGGAGGAGCTGTGGTCCCACCCTGCGCCATGTGCTGCGCTTCACCGCTCTGGCCTGCTTGGTGGGCTTTTTCCATCCGGGATTGGCTCCCCTGATAGCCAGCAAGGTTGTGGGGCCATCACCCCAAGCCCTGGGTTTGTTCACCAGTGTGCTCGCTGCGGGAAGCATTGTCGGCGGGGTGGTGCTGCAGCGCAACAGCCAAAAGTTCATAGCCCGGCCAGGAGTCTTGCTGGGGGGCTGCACAGTGTTGACAGCGGTCGCCCAATTGGGCATGGCCTGGAGTGGCTCAGCTGCGGCAGTGGGCTGGCGAGAGCCAATTTCGCTGGCAATGGCTTTCTGGATTGGCGCCGGAACTGCCGGGTTGCTGGCCAGCACGAATCTGATGGGTCAAATGGGTGCTCCGATGCATCTGAGGGGACGCATGGCCGGACTCAGCCAGATTGCCTTTTTGGGTGGCGGTGGTCTGAGCGGTTTGCTGGCGGGCTCATTGACAGCAGCCAAGGGCCTGGACACCACCTTTATGGTGCTGGGCTTTGCCGGTCTCACAGTGGGAGTGGTGGAACTGGCCAGCAGATGGAAACTGGAGCTCAGATCAGCTTGACGCCGCGCAAGACGACGGCAGCAAGGTATGCGGCAATGAGACCAGCACCCACCAATCCAAGATAAAAAGCCACTCCCATGGGTCGATCCTGCGTGTTTGGCATTGATAACGCTGTCAACGCTACAGCAGCTATGCCACCCTTCGCGCGGGATGCAAACCGTCTCAGCGACAGCTCCGGCCTGGGCCTGACCACCTAGTCTTGTACCACTTCGGAGCGCTGGCTCCAGCATGCGCACGCTATTCGTCTATCCCGAATTTCCCAAGACCTTCTGGAGCTACGAAAAGATCCTGGAGCTTGTGAATCGCAAGGTACTCTTACCCCCCTTGGGCTTGGTCACGGTGGCCGCCCTGCTTCCCCAGCAATGGGAGATGAAGCTGGTGGATCGCAATGTGCGCGAGGTGAGCGAAGCGGAGTGGGACTGGGCGGAGTTGGTGGTCATCTCCGGAATGATTGTGCAGAAGGCGGATATGGCCGCGCAGATCGGCAAGGCCAAGGCCAAGGGCCTACCCGTGGCCGTGGGGGGTCCTTTTGCCAGCTCAACACCTGATGCTCCAGAACTGCAGCTGGCCGATTTCAAGGTGCTGGATGAAGGAGAAATCACCCTGCCCCTGTTCGTTGAAGCGATTGAGAAAGGAGAGCGGCAGGGACGTTTCAGCTCCAATGGCGAAAAGCCTGACGTCACGTCCACACCAGTACCGCGCTTCGACCTTCTTGAACTGGATGCCTACGATTCGATGAGTGTGCAGTTCTCGAGGGGTTGTCCTTTTCAATGCGAATTTTGCGACATCATTGTTCTGTATGGCCGTAAACCCCGCACCAAGACCCCAGAACAATTGGTCGCAGAATTGCAAAAGCTCTACGACTTAGGTTGGCGCCGCTCGATTTTTTTGGTCGATGATAATTTCATCGGTAACAAACGCAACGCCAAACTCCTGCTGCCAGCCTTGAAACAGTGGCAAATCGAGAGGGGTTATCCCTTCAGTTTCGCCACAGAAGCCTCCGTCGATCTGGCTGCGGATGACGAAATGATGGAGATGATGGCAGAAGCCCGTTTCGACAGCGTTTTTCTGGGAATTGAAACCCCAGATGAAGCTAGCCTCTCTATCGCCGGCAAACATCAAAACACTCGCAGTTCCCTGGAGGAATCCGTCGACCGCATCACCTCCTATGGCATTCGGGTGATGGCTGGTTTCATCATTGGTTTCGATGGTGAAAAAGCTGGAGCTGGCGATCGCATCGTCACCTTTGTCAGCCGTACGGGCATTCCTGCCGCCATGATGGGCATGTTGCAGGCCCTTCCCAATACAGGTCTTTGGCATCGCCTCGAAAAGGAAGGTCGACTGATTGAAGAGAAAGCTGACGCCAAAGGGGTCAATCAGACAAACCTACTGAATTTTGTGCCCACCCGCCCCATCCGCGACATCGCCAACGAATACGTTGATGCCTTTTGCCGTCTCTACGAACCAAATGCCTATATCGACAGGGTTACACACTATTACACAAAAGTCGGCAAACCCCGTTGGCAGCAATATGTGAAGGCATCGGCCCTGGGAAAGGCTAGTTTGCCCACTTGGACCGACGTGCGGGCCCTTTCCATCGTCATCTGGCGACAGGGTTTTCTGCGGAATACCCGCTGGCGCTTCTGGAACTCCCTCGCCACCATCGCCCGCCGCAATCCCGACAACTTGGAACAATTTTTGGTGACGTTAGCCCACAATGAACATTTCCAGGAGTATCGCAGCGTCGTGACTCGCGAAATCCAGGAGCAGCTGGCGGCCCTCCCCCCTGAACCGCCGAACGCCACCACCCTTGCCCGCCGCGAACTGCAACCGGCCTAATGGTCCTTCCTAACTCCTTCCTAACAAAGTCAATCAATCCTGGACGTAGAAAAGGCCCAAGCGGAGACAGGTTTCGGCTTTCTGCAGCTCACGGCCGAGGTATAGGGCATGATCCAAACAGCTAAGGGGATGGGGTTCGGGACCTTCGCAAAGGGCGATACCGAGTTCCTTGGCCGTGCGGCCGCGATAGATGGCAAGGGGCGACCGGGGCAGAGCGCCGCGGCAAGAGAGTACCTCACCGGTTTCAGGGTCGATAGCCAGGCCCTTATCATCAATGGCGTTGCCGTAGTGCTCGGCGACCAACTCGCCAGCATCGGCATCGACTTTGATCAAGAAATAGCCCTCAGGATCAAGGGCGATGAACCGCTGGGAAAGCCGCTCATCGAGCTGGGATCGGGCCGAGTCATCGCCCATGGAAGCGGAACCTTCATCCCCAGAGGAATCTCCGGCTAGGAATGTTGGGGAGCTGGGAAACACCATGAAAAAATTGTAATTGGAGGCTGCCCGGATGATCGAAACCACCCGCCTGACATACGACAGCACTGGGGAAGGTGGATCGCAAGGCCCCGTTGGCCCACCACTCAGCTGGGCTTGAACGACTATCCCTGTTGTGGTGCCTCTGGTGAGCGGGCCACAAAGGGAATTTCGGCGTTGATGGCCTCGATTTCGGCCAGGGTTTCCGCATTGGCCCGGGGCAGCCAACGGCGCAGGAGACGGTCGAATTCCGGCTGGGTCCACAGATGCAAACTGGCCCGGGGTTCGGCCACAAAACCGCGCCGCCTTTTATGGCTGCCCCCAGCCCCCGGATCAAACCGCCGCAGGCCCCGGCCAATCGCCCATTCGATGGGGGCGTAATAGCAAACCTCGAAATGGAGGTGATCCAACTCCACCTCACTGCCCCAATAGCGGCCCCAGAGCCCGGTGGGGCTGTGCACGCACATCGACATCGCCAGGGGCCGGTTGGGATCCCCTTCGTGGGCGCTGAACAACACCAAATCGCGGCGCAGGGCGCTCGGGGCATCGCGGAAGAAAGGCGGGCTGAGGTATTTGCTACCCCAGGCTCCCCAGCGACTGCAGTGCTGGGCATAAAAATCATGCATGCGCATCAGCAACTGGGCTGAAATCTCTTCCCCCACTAGGGCCGACACCTGCACTCCGGCGGCAGCCACGGCCATACGCTCGCGGCGAATGTTACGGCGCTGATTAGCATTAAATCCCGCAAGATAGCCCTCAAAATCACCCGCACCTGAATCGCTCCAGCAACTCTGCTGGTTCAACCACAGGGCGCAGCCGGCGGCCTCAGCCAAGGGACGCCACTGGGGATCAACGTAGAGAAAATTACAACTTAAGATTCCATTCCTGCGGCAGAAACTCTCTATTTCAGCCATCATCACGGCCGTCAACGCCCCCTCGTCTTCGCCGGCGGCGACAAAAAAGCGATAGCCCTCCACCGGACTGAGGGGACTCATGCCCACCAATTTGGGGTAATACCGCAGGCCCATCTGGGCCGCCAACTGGGCGAAGGACTGGTCGAAAACAAATTCGCCATAGCTATGGCCCTTGAGATAGAGCGGCGCCACCGCCACCAGTGTTTTGCCCCGCCAAAGCCCCAGATGGCAAGGCTGCCAACCCTGGCGCGGCGCAATGCTGCCACTGGCCTCAAGGTGCTGCAGCCAGCTCCAGCGAAAAAAGGGTGTGGCCATCACCGCCGCCGCCGGGGGGCTCGCGCCCTCAACCTCAGGCGCCTGGCTCTGCTGCCCCCCGGGTGGCATAGCCCCAGGAGGCAGCAGAGCCTCCCATTGGGCCTCGGGAATCTCGGCGATCGTCTGGTGCCAACGGACTTCAAGTTCGTCCATGGGCAGAGGCGCTCGAAGGGCGATCCAGGGGCAAAACTAGCCACAGCCCCCGTGCGTCGCGTCCCCCTTTGGCCCTGGCCCCCTTGCACCGATTCTGGCTGCCACCCTGGGTCGCCCTGGCCGCCGCGGCCCTGCTGGCCGCTCCCTCCCCTGCCGCAGCCGGCCTGCTGGGGCCGATGCTGCAGTTGGTGCGCCCCCAGATCGAACATCGGCTGGCCAAGGTCTGCGTTGAAGCCGCCGCCGGGGGCAACCCGGACCTGGAGCGCACTTTGGTGCAGCCCTGCCGCCAACTGGCGCGACCCACCAGCCAATGCCTGGTGGAGGAAACGGACCGCACTGGGCGGGGGCTGGGGGTGATCACAGAATTACTGGCGGGCCGCTTCGGCGATGACAGCGAAGTGGTGGTGAAACGCTGCCTGGCCCGCCTCTTCGGCCTGCCGGCCGACAGCCTCAATGATGTTCCCCTCCGGGCCCTGGCCAGGCGGTTTGGCAACGCCAACAACAACCAACCCCTGCCTGCGGGCCCCAGCCCCGGAGCGCCCCGAACCCCCGGTGGCGACCCTTAACCCTCCACCAAGCAGGGGCGACGGCGTTGAAGGGCCTGGGGTGGTCCTAGAAAACCACAGGATCGCCCTCAGTCCATGGCCATGTCCCAGAAGCCCGGCCCCGAGGCCTACCTTCGACCCCCCGCCGGGCAGGAGCCTCCAGAGCCGCCCCCCCTGGCCCAGCGGCTGGCGGGCCTCAATGTGTACCTGGTGGGGATGATGGGTGCCGGCAAAAGTGCCGTTGGTCGTCCCCTGGCTGAAGCGCTCGGCTATCGCTTCATTGATGCAGATAGCGCCCTGGAACAGGCCGCCGGCAGGCCCATTCCCGAGCTGTTTGCCAGCGAGGGGGAGGCCGGCTTCCGCGAACTGGAGACCGCCGTCCTCGATGGCATCGCCTGCTGGCATTCGCTGGTGGTGGCCACGGGTGGCGGCGTGGTGACGCGGCCCGTCAACTGGGGGCACCTGCACCAGGGGGTGGTGGTGTGGTTGGACGCCCCCGAGGCCATGCTGCTCCAGCGCCTGCGGGCCGACCCCACCCCCAGACCCCTGCTAACCCAAACCGACCCGGCCGCCCGGCTGGCGGCCCTGCTGCAAGAGCGGCGGCCCCTCTATAGCCAGGCCGACCTGTGGGTGGCACAGGAGGGGGACGAACCGCCCGAGGTAGTGGCCCGACGGGTGATCGAGGCCCTGCCCACCATTCTGCGGGCGCCCTCGGCGGCTCCCCAGGGACCGATCTCCCTGGCCGATGGGGCCGGCCAGGCACGCGCTTCACTCAACTGAGGCATCGGCAAGACACCAGGCAAGCCTCAGCCGCGGGGGTGCACCGGGGGCTCCAAGCGCACCGCAAACCAACGAATCGCCAGCCCCGGCCCCAACTCCAGTTCACAGGCGGTATCGAGCAACCGCCGGGCCCGGGCCGCCCCATCGGCCAGATCGGCCAGATCCAGGGGAACTGCCGCCAGTCCCAAGAGATGCCCTTCGAGCCAAGCGAGGGTTTCGGCAGCCGTCAGGATCTGCTCAGCCCCAGCGGGCTCCAGAACCACGTAATGATCCAGCTCCCGTAACAGGGGATCAGCCATGGTTTAGGCCCGTCCCACTTCCGCCAGGATTCGGTCTCGCCAGGCGAACAGGGGCCCATAGAGAGGGTTATCGCCAAAGCCTCTGACCCCCCGATCTGCCAGCGGGGCGCCAGCATTGGCAGCAAAACGCAGCAGGGAGAGCTGGGCCACTACCGCCAGATCGGCCAGGGTGATCTGTTCGCCCTCCAGATAGGAGGAATGGCGAACCAAAACCAGCAACTGGTCCAGATTGCGACGCAACTGGCTGGCCTGCAAAGGGTTGATCACCTCGCTGACGGTGTCATTGAGGGGTGACAAAACCCCCCCGGGCAGGGCACTGACAAGGCGACGCAGGGGGCTGGGAGTCGCTTCGGGCAGCAGGGCAGAGCGCAGCACGGGATCGGCCACGGCAGCCTGCCAAAGGGCCTGACGGACCCCGGCCGCCAGGGCTGTATCCGCCCAGTCCTCCAAGAGCAACACCTGGGCCCGGGCAGCCCCATCGGTCGGCAACAGAGGCGGCAGGGGATGGCGTTGTTCAAGATAAAGGGCGATCTCGGTGGAATCGGCCACCACCTCATCGCCATCGACCAACACCGGCACCTGACGCTGGCCCGACAGGCGGAACAGGGCGACCTGTCCCAGGCCTGGCACCACCTCGATCAAGTCGGCGTGCAGGCCCTTTACCGCCAGGATCAGGCGCACCTTTTCGCAAAAGGCGGAATGGCGGAACTGGTGTAGTTGCATGGGGAAGGGGGCCGTTGAAGGGGAAAATCCCGACCGGGGCCTTCGAGCGGCAGAGTAGTACTGCGATTCTGCGGCCAGCCCTCACCGATGAAGGACTTCCTGTTGAATGTGACGCGCTATCCGCGTTATCTGGTCGCCTTCGGTCTGGGCCTACTGAATTCGGTCTTTGAACCGCTCGCCGCCCGTAGCCGCAATCCCGTCACCGCCGTCGCCCTGATCGGTGCCCTGGTGAGTGGGCTACTCAGCCTCGGCCTGGTGCTGCGTGCCATGGTGACGGCAGCGCCGCAGACCTGAGGATGGCCGACAGTCGAAGGGTGGAGCGCGTGGCGGCCCTGATCCGCCGGGAGATGAGCGAACTGCTGATCAATGGCATTCGCGACGAACGGGTGCAACTGGGGATGATCAGCATCACCGCCGTCCATGTGGCGGGCGACCTGCAGCACTGCCGCATCTACGTGAGTGTGCTGGGCAGCGACGATGAGCGGGATCAGGCATTGGAGGGGCTGCGCTCCGCCAGCTCTTACGTCAAAGGCGAACTCAGCCGGAGGATGAAGCTGCGACGCACGCCCGAGGTGGTTTTTCACCTCGACAAGGGACTTGAAAAAGGCACAGCCGTTCTTGGTGTGCTGCAACGCCTGGAAAACGAACGCCAAAACCGGCTCCAGGCCGAGGCCGACGCGGCCGGGACGGAACTGGAGCTGGACAGCAATCCCCTGGAACCCCCCCGGGACCCGATCGGGTCCCATGCCCCTGAGGCCGATGACCCCTGAACCCGTACCCCTGCCGGTCCAGGAGCTGCGGCGGGACGTGGCCAGCCTGGTGGTGGTGCGTGCCAGCGGCCACCTGGCAGACCCCCAGCGGCGCTATCCCCGCTGGGAGCTGCCCAACATCACCCTGAGGCGCCTACTGGCCGAAGGGGTCGGCGGGGTGATCCTGCTGGGCGGCGGCACCGCCGAGCTCCGGCTCCGCACCCGCCAGCTAGCCAGTTGGAGTTCCCAGCCCCTGCTGTTCTGCGCCGATGTTGAAGAGGGGGTGGGCCAGCGCTTCGAAGGAGCCAGTTGGCTGCCGCCCCCCATGAGCGTGGGCCGGATTTACGCCCATGACCCTGACGCCGCCCTGGCCCTGGCGGCAGCCTATGGCCGCTGCACCGCCCGCGAAGCCCGCCAGATCGGGCTGAACTGGATCCTGGCTCCCGTTTGCGACGTAAACAACAATCCGGCCAATCCGGTTATCAACGTGCGCGCCTGGGGCGAGGATCCCGGCAGCGTCAGCGCCCTGACTGCTGCCTTCATCGAGGCCGCCCAGGCCGAAGGCGTGCTCTGCTGCGCCAAACATTTCCCCGGCCACGGCGACACCACAGGCGATTCCCACCTGGAACTGCCCGTACTGGCCCACAGCCGCGAACGGCTGGAGGCCATAGAGCTTCCCCCCTTCCAACGGGCCATCGCTGCGGATGTGGCCTCGGTGATGACGGGGCACTTGCTGCTGAGCGCCTTGGATGACCAACACCCAGCCACCCTCTCGCCCGCCGTGCTCAACCAGCTTTTGAGGCAGGATATGGGCTTTGGGGGGTTGGTGGTAACCGATGCCCTCGTGATGGAAGCGATCACGGCCCACCATGGCCCTGGCGAGGCGGCCGTACTGGCGATGGAGGCCGGCGCCGATCTGGTGTTGATGCCCGCTGACGCCGATGCCGCCATCGATGCCCTCGTCGCAGCCATCAAGGGGGGCCGCCTCAGCCCCACGCGACTGCAGCTGAGCCTGCGGCGGCGTCAGCTAGCCCTGGAACGACTGCTGCCGGAGCCCGGCCAACCGCCTTGCGAGCCCCTCGGCCCCCTTAGCAATGGTCCCGCACCGGCGGACCAACGGCTAGCCCTGACCCTGTTGCAGGGCAGCCTGGAACGCCAGGGGGGCGTCCTGAAACCCGCCGCGCACGGCGCCGACGGCCAGGGCCTGGGGGTCTCTCTGATTCGCGTGGATGACCTGCTCGGCTGCCCCTTCCTGAGCCCCACCGCGCCAGCCCTCATCCTGCCTCAGGCGGCCGGTTTTCGGCCCCACCTGGTCGATGGGCTGCGATCCGCCGACACCGATCTGGTGCCCCCCGGTGCCACACCAGTCCTGCTCCAGCTTTTTATCCGCGGCAACCCCTTTCGGGGCAGCGCCGGCAACGCCGGACCCTGGGTCGCCCTGCTTGAGCGGTTGGGGCAGCAGGGCCGACTGGCGGGACTGGCGGTCTATGGCAGTCCCTATCTGTGGCAAAGCCTGCGGGATCGAATCCCCACTGACCTGCCTGCTGCCTGGAGCCCAGGCCAAATGCCAGGGGCCCAAACCCTGCTGCTAACCAGTCTGGGTCTCGACAACTCCCCGACCCCAGCCCCCAGCAGCCCCGGAGCCGAGATCCCAGGGGCACCGCCAGCCGTATCGCCCACCCTGGCCCAAGGTGAGTTCACCGACTGATGCTCAGTCTCTCAATGATCGTGCGGGACGAAGCCGAGCGACTGGAACGATGCCTGGCCTCTGTCGCCGGCTTCGTCGACGAGATCATCGTGGTGGATACCGGTTCGCAGGACAACACAATCGCCATCGCCCGGGCCCAGGGGGCAACGGTGCACCAGCGCCCCTGGCCCGGCGACTTTGCCGCCGCCCGCAACCAGGCACTGGAGCTCGTAAAAGGCGACTGGGTTCTGGTGCTGGATGCGGATGAATGGCTGCGCCCGGAGGCCCGGGCGCCCCTCCAAGCACTCATGGCCCAGCCCGAGCTGTTGTTGATCACCTTGTTGCGCAGGGAACTGGGCGCTGCCCTGGCCCCCTATTCCTGCGTCAGCCGCCTGTTCCGCCGCCATCCGGGCATCCGCTGGGAACGGGCCTACCACTCCCTGGTGGATGACAGCGTCGCCGCCCTGCTGCGCCTTGAACCGCTCTGGCAGGTGGCGGACTGCCCCGAACCGGCCCTGTTCCATGACGGCTATGCACCAGAGCGACGCCAAGCCCTGGCCAAGGCCCAGAGGCTGCGCCAGGCGATGGAGAGCGAATTGGTGGTCCGCCCAGGCGACCCTTACACCTGCGCCAAGCTGGGCGGCCTCGAAGTGGCCGAAGGCCATCGGGCCAGGGGAATGGAGCTACTGGGCCAGGGCCTGGCCCACTGCGACCCGGCCCAGGTCCCGGAACGCTTCGAGCTGCTACTGAACCTGGCCCTGGCCATGGCCCCCGTCGATGCTGCAGCGGCTACGGCCCACTATCAGCAGGCCCTGGCCCTCCCCCTTGATCCTCGCGTCACCCTGGCGGCCCGTCTAAACCTGGCCTCGCTCGCCCTTGACCAGGGACGGGCGGATCAAGCGGCGACCCTTTGCCTGGAAGCCACAATGGTTGCACCGGAGGTGCCCCTGGGCTGGTTGAACCTGGGCCTGGCGGAACGCCGCCGCGGCCGGCTGTGGGAAGCCGTCGCGGCCTACCGCCAGGCCATTGCCCTGGACCCCGAGCTGCCGGAGGCCTACCAGAACCTGGCCCTGGCCCTGCTGTTGCTGGGGGATATCCCAGGAGCCAGGCAGGGCTTCAGCCACACGCTGGCGCTGCTGGCGCGGCAAAACCGCCAGTCTGAAGCCGACAGCCTGCGCCAGCGCCTGATGCCGATGGTCAACCTGGATCCATGAGTGCCCCTACCCCACCCCTGGCAGGCCGCAGCATCGCCGTCACCCGGGCCGAACAGCAACTGGCCGAAGCCAGGCGACTGTTTGAGGACCAGGGCGCAGCCGTGGTGGACCTGCCTGCCCTGATAATCGGCCCACCGGAGGATTGGGGACCCCTGGACGATGCCCTAGACGAGCTGGAGGACTTCCACTGGTTGATCTTCTCCAGCGCCAATGGCGTTGAGGCCGTGCAACAACGACTGGCCAAACGGGGATGCAGCCTGGCGCACCGGCCTGCGGGCCTGAAAATCGCCGCGGTTGGCCGCAAAACGGCAGCCTGCCTGGAAGGCCTGGGAGCCGCGGCGGACTTTGTACCGCCCCGCTTTGTGGCCGACAGCCTGCTGGAGCACTTTCCCCAATCCGGCTGGGGACTGCGGCTGCTGCTGCCAAGGGTGCAAAGCGGCGGACGCACCTTGCTGGCCGAAGCCTTTGGGGAGGCCGGCGCCCGGGTGGTGGAAGTGCCCGCCTACGAAAGTCGCTGTCCAGAGGGGCTTCCTAGCGCCACCCTGGAGGCAATCATCGGCCGAAAGCTTGATGCGATCACCTTCAGCAGTGGCAAAACCGTGATCCACACCTGCCAACTACTCGAAAAGCACTTCGGGAGCAACTGGCGCCAACAGATCGCCAGGGCAATGGTGATCTCGATTGGACCGCAGACCAGCTTGAGCTGTCGCCAACATTTAGGCCGGCTTGACGGGGAGGCCAACCCCCACGATCTGCAAGGGCTGGTGGAGGCCTGCGTGAGGAGCCTCAGAGGGTCAGCTTGACGGAGGGACCTTTTTTCACTGGGGCAATCACCATGTATCCCGCATTGACGTCGATCGATTGAACCTGACAACCAGGGGGTAGCAGGGTGGTGGAACGTCCTCCCCTGTCCCCTGGTCGCAGGCTGCCCGTCTCCCCTTGGGCGTTGACGACGATGGCCTCACTGGAGCCAGCGCCGTGGATCAGACCGGTGACCTGGATGGTGCTCCTCAGAGAGCCACAGGCGGTGTCCTTTAGCTCTGGGCTTGCGCCCCCCTGGCCCGAGACTCCTGAAGCAGCCGCCCCTGAACCGACCGCGCCGACCTCAGCCTCGGCGGCCTTGGCAAGGGGCACCTTTTGGGAAACGATGACGTTGCCAAAGGGATCTTTGCGGCCCGCTTGGAAGGAACGCAACAGTTGATCTTTGTTGGCCAGGGGATTGAGCGGTAGATCCAAGGCAGCAAAGGTTTTGGGCCGGCCGGAGATCGCAGGGGGGGGCGCAGCCTGGGGGAGGGGGGCCGTGTCCTGAGGGGGCGGACTGGGCCAACAACCAGCCAATAACAAAACCCCCAGCGCAGCCGCAGCAGATCTCCGCCGCGAGCGGTTTTCAGCGGGAGGATTGACTTTGGACAAGTTCACGGAATCGATCAAGGTTCCCCTGCAACTCCCTGGTAACAATATTGCCCATGATGCTTGGTTCCATGATGGGCGCAAGCACACCCGGCAACTCATAGCTGACGCTGAGCTTGACGGCGGTCCGATCTTCGCCCAATGGATAGAAGCGCACGGCCCCCTTCGTCGGCAGGCCACCCACTGATTCCCAATGCAATTGCTGGAATTCCACGCGCCGCATGATGCGTGCCTTCCATTGGAAGGTAAAGCCCCGTGCCACCAGGGTCCATTCCGTGAGATCCGGATCGTCGAGGGTGACGACGGATTCAATCCAATGCATCCAGAGGGGCATGGATTCCAGGTCACTCCAGACTTGCCAGACCCGCTCGACCGGAGCCTGGATTTCAGTGGTGACCGTATGTTCGAGCCAGCGTCCCATGGTGTTTGTCCTAAGCCACAGCGGTGGTGAGCGCCAGCGACAGGGGCTGTTTCAGCATGGCGGCAGCCGCCAGTTTGCCGCTCATCGTGGCACCTTCCATCGAATCGATGTAGTCCTGGCGGGTGTAACTACCGGCCAGGAAAAAATTGACCACCGGTGTGCGCTGCTGGGGGCGATAGGGCTCCATGCCTGGCGCCTCGCGGTAAAGGGAGTGGGCCAGCTTGACCACATGGCTCCAAACCAGGGTCAAGGAGGCGGCGGAAGGGAAGAGCTGACGCACCTGGCGATCGGTCTCGGCCACGATGTCCTCGCTGCGGCGGGGAATCCAGGGATCCCCAGGGGTCAGAACGCACTGCAACAGGGAACCGAGGCCATCCCGGCGGTAATCCGCCGGACTGGTCAGGGCCAGATCGGCGAAGCAACTGAAATCGGCATCGGCGGTGTAGAGCAGATTGTCCAGCCCAGCGGGCCGATGCAGGTCGAAGCGGCGCTGCAGCGCCTCGGCGGAATCACCGAGTTCAGTGACCCAACCGTCGTAACGCAGCTGCACTGTGGCCACTGGAACGGCATCCAGCTGATGAATGGCGGCGAACTGGGGAAACCGGTTCCATGCCGTCGGCAACAGCCGCTGGATGCCGGGCACATCGCAAGCCGCCAGATAGGCGTCGGCTTCAACATGCAGCTCCCCCTCCGGGGTGGCCATCACCATCCCGGTGACGCGTAAATCCTCGGGGCCGTCGCCAGGGCCAACGCCATGGTCCACCCGGGTCACCCGATGGCGCAAATGAAGCCGCCCCCCCCGCGCCTGGATGTAATCCAGGATCGGCCCTGTCAGCCAACGGTGGGGCGATCCCTTGAGCAAGTTGAGCTTGGAGGCCTCGGTACGGGTGGCGAACATCAGAAAGATGGTCAGCATGCAGCGGGCGGAAATAGAGGCGCAATCGATGAAACCCAGGGCATAGGCAATCGGGTTCCACATCCGTTCGATGCTGCGGCGGCTGCCGCCGTGCCCCAGGAACCAAGTTTCAAAGCTGACGGCATCAAGATCGCGGATCACCCCCATGGCCCCCTCGTAATCCACCAATCCCCGCACTATCGGGCTGGTGCCAAGGGCGAGTGCATTGCGCAGCTTGTCGATCCAGTCAAGCTGGGGCGTGGTGAAAAAGGCCTTGAGGCCGTTGAAAGGCGCGCCGAGGGCAAAGCGAAAATCCAGCTCGCGCAGGTCGCCGCCACGGTTGACGAAAAGGTGGTGGTGCTCCTTAGGAAGCAGATTCTCAAGGGCGCCCACCTTGCGCATCAGGGCAAAGAGGTTGGTGTAATTGAAAAAGAAGACATGCAAGCCCATCTCGATATGGTTGCCTTCGGGGTCTTCCCAGCTGCCCACCTTGCCGCCCATGAACGGCCTGGCCTCATATAAATCCACCTCGTGGCCGGCTTCCACCAAATCCACGGCCGCGGACAATCCGGCCAGACCGGCGCCGACGATGGCGACTCTCACCCTTGCGCTCCCATGCGGCGCCGACTCTAGGAAGGGGGGCCGCCCCAGCGCCGGCGGACAACCGCCCCAAAGCACAAAAGCAACCAAGGCCACCCGACCCTGGCGATAGTCCATAGAGTGAATGCCTTCGGCTACACAGGAGCAGCAGTCATGAGCATTGCCCACAGCAGTGAGGTCTCCCTGAGCGAGGCGCCGGCCACCAACCACACCGGCATTGATGGCAAAGGCATCTTGATTACCGAATCGGCGATGCGTCAGCTGGGCATTTTGATGGGCCAGCAGGGCCAGGGCAAGCTCCTGCGGGTGGGGGTGCGGTCAGGGGGCTGCAGCGGCATGAGTTACACCATGGACTTCATCGATGCCGCTGGCATTCACGAAGATGACGAGCGCTACACCTACAAACCTACCGAGGGCGGTGAGTTCGGCGTGGTGTGCGATCCCAAAAGCCTGCTTTATATCTATGGCATGCAGCTGGATTTCTCCTCGGCCCTCATCGGCGGTGGCTTCAATTTCACCAACCCCAACGCCTCCCAAACCTGCGGCTGCGGCAGCTCCTTCGCCGTCTGACCCCGTGCAAGCGGGTGCCGACATGGGAATCTGAGATCGGCTCATTTCACCGGCAGCGCTTGCACCCATGACGGCCAGTCCCGAATCCCTATTCGATCAGGCGATTGCCCGCTACCGGGAAGGCACCCCCCCGGAAGAACTGATCGAAGATTTCCTGGCCCTCACGAGCCAATCCCCCAAACTCTCGGCCGGGTGGACCTGCCTGGCCTGGCTGCAACTGCTGCTCGACCAACCCCGCGCCGCCCTGTTGTCCGCCCGCAATGCGGTTCGGCTCAACCCCCAGGATCCCCAGGCCCGTATCAACCTCAGCGTGGCCATGCTCGAAACCGGCGCCAAGGGTGTGCGGGAGCACGTGGAAATGGTCAAGAGGGTCCTGGCCTTGGCTCCGGAAATGGCCGACGAGCTCAACAGCTCCATCACCGATGGCTTGCAGAGACGTCCCGGCTGGACCGCTTTGGCCAAGGTGCAGGACTGGCTGCAGACGTGAGCCGGATCCTGCTGATCAGCAACGGTCATGGCGAAGATCTAAGCGCATCCCTCCTGGGCCGTGAACTCCTCAACCGTCAGCAAGGGGTTGAGGCGTTACCGCTTGTCGGCGCTGGCGAGGCCTACCACCGGGCCGGCATCGGGGTGATCGGCCGGACCCGCAACTTCAGCACCGGTGGGCTTGGTTACACCAGCCTGCGGGGACGCCTGACTGAACTGTGGCAGGGGCAGGTGCAATATCTCTTCGGCCGGATCCTGACCCTGATGCGCCACCGCCGTGATTACGGCTTGGTCGTGGCCGTGGGGGATCTGCTCCCCGTGCTGGCGGCCTGGCTCAGCGGTCGCCCGGTTGTGGTGTATTTGGTGGCCTATTCCAGCCATTACGAAGGGAAACTGCGGCTGCCATGGCCCTGCGGCTGGCTGCTGCGTCAAGACCGCATTCAGGCCATTTGGAGCCGAGATGCCCTGACGGCCGACGATCTGAGCGGGCAACTGGGGCGCCCCGTCCGCTTCCTGGGCAATCCTTTTCAAGATGCTGTGGCGGCGGCAGCCAACTCCAGCACCGCGGCCCGCGGCCATTCTGTTCAAGGCCTGGGCCTACTGCCCGGCAGCCGCCTACCCGAAGCCAAGGCAAATCTTTTGTTGATGTTGGAAGTGCTCCAACGGCTGCCGCAGCCCCTGCAACGACCGGGGGCCTTGCGGTTGCAGGCGGCCTTGGTGGGGGAACTGGGCGCGGCCGAGGTCCTTGCGGCAGCGGCGCCCCTGGGCTGGACCTTGGCTGAACCAGGCCGGGGGGGACAGGAAGTTGTGCTGCGGTGGGGCCATTTGGAGCTTCGCTTGCTTTGGCAAGGGTTTGTCGAAGTGCTGCGCGACAGTGACCTGCTGCTGGCGATGGCCGGAACCGCCGCCGAGCAGGCCGTCGGACTGGGCAAACCGGTGCTGCAACTGGCCGGCTCAGGCCCCCAGTTCAACGGACGCTTCGCCGAAGCCCAACGGCGGCTGCTGGGGGCCGGGGTCAGTTGTGCCCCAGGGGAAAGCGGCCATGACGCCACCCTCAGCAGCACTGCGGCCATGGTGGCTGACCAACTTGAGAACCTGGGCGATCCCGAGCGTGGACCGGTCTGGCGACGGGAGCTGGAGCTGATTGCGGCGGCACGGCTGGGTCCCCCCGGCGGCAGCGCCCGTCAAGCTGCGGCGATCATGGAAACACTTGTTTCGCTTCGCCGGCAGTGCCGATGACAGGTTCCCAGGCCAAGCCCACCCCTGCCGGCACCCGGCCGGCCCCCCTCCCCAACAGCCCTTGGGGCACCCTCAAGCAACTTCTGGATCGGCTCTTGGTGGTGAATGTTTTTCTGGTCATCGGCGCTGCCCTCTGGTTTGCACTGGCCGTGGCGCTGCAAAGCCAAGGCCGAGGAGGACCCCTCCATGCCTTCCAAAGCCTCTGGGAACCGCTGATCATGCCGGCGGTGGGCCTGCTGATGGCGGCGGCCCTGCTCAGCGGGATTATGGGCTGGTGGCAGCGGCGAGGGCAGCATTGAGGCCGCCGAATTCGAACTCAAAACCCAGATCTGACAAGCGCTCCGAAACAACCTGCTGACCTTCAAGGACCACCTTGGCGCCATCCCCCAGCAACAACTGCAAGACGGGACCAGGCACTGGTAACAGCGAAGGTCGACGCAGGGCTGCCCCCAAGGCGTTGGCAAAATCAACCATCC
>JBBASD010000012.1:0-27723 GCA_040399485.1 Cyanobium sp.
GCTGTTGCGGCCGCGCAGCGTGCTCAATGCCGGCAGCTTCGCCTCGTCATAGGTGATCTTCACCTCTTGCGTTCTGCCGCCCGCGCCCCTGGGGAGCAGTTCGACCACCACGCCCCACGGGGTCGTGAGGGAAGCGCTCAGGCCCCTTGGGTAGGTGTGCGAGATGTCCAGGCCCAACTTCACGAAATCGATTGTGACCGACTCGGGCACGGTGATGGTGTCGCTGATACCCACGTTATTGTAGTCGGGGATTGCGGGTCTGGGCGACGACACGCGGCGCACCGAGGCCGGCGACTCCGTGCTGCCGACAGTCCTTTTCAGGAAGTCCGGCAGCGCAGGGGAGTTCTGATGTTGCTTTGACGAGGCCGATGTTCCGCAGGATGATTTCGAGGTGAGAACCTCACGCTGCGGGCCATCCATCCGGTGTGTGTGACATTCAGAATTTCTGATGAGTGGGTCTGCCATCGGCATCCGGCCCGCCCGCCCTCACTGCACCATCGACAGCAGCGCGAGGATCGCTCCCGGCAGCCTCCGCCGAACCAGGCTGATCCGGGGCCGTGATGCCCTCAGATCCCCAGCCGCTCCCAGATCACCCCCAGGTTCGCCTGGTGCAGGTCGGTGGCGAAGCACTCGGCCAGTTCCTCACCGCTGAGCCGGCCGCTCACCACCGGATCGGCCGCCAGGTTGACGCGGAAGTCGCCGCCATCGGTGTTCCAGGCGGTGTGGGCGTGGCGCTGCACGATCCGGTAAGCCTCCTCGCGGGCCAGGCCGCTTTCCACCAAGGCCAGCAGCACCCGCTGGTTGAACACCACGCCGCCATAGAGGTTCATGTTGCGGGCCATGTTCTGCGGGTAGACCCCCAGGCCCTTCACCACCTCGGTCATCTCCCGCAGCATGAAGTGCAGGGTCACCGAGCAATCGGGCAGCATCATCCGCTCCACCGAGCTGTGGCTGACATCGCGCTCATGCCAGAGGGCGCAGTTTTCCAGCGCCGCCACGGTGTAGCTGCGCAGCACGCGCGCCAGGCCGCCGATGCGCTCGCTGCGGATCGGATTGCGCTTGTGGGGCATGGCCGAGCTGCCCTTCTGGCCCTTGGCGAAGTTCTCCTCCACCTCCAGCACGTCGGTGCGTTGCAGGTTGCGGATCTCGGTGGAGAAGCGCTCCAGGGAGGTGCCCACCAGGGCCAGAGTCTGCACGTATTCGGCGTGGCGGTCTCGGCCGATCACCTGGGTGCTGGCGGTGTCGGGCACCAGGCCCAGCAGCCGGCAGGTGATCGCCTCCACCTCGGGATCGGTGTTGGCGTAGGTGCCCATGGCGCTGCTGATCTGGCCCACGGCCACCACCGTCTCCAGGCGCTGCAGCCGCTCGCGGTTGCGTTCGGTTTCGGCCAGCCAGCCGGCCACCTTGAAGCCGAAGGTGATCGGCTCGCCGTGGATGGCGTGGGAGCGGCCGATCATCACTGTGGCCTTATGGGCCTGGGCCAACTGCCGCAGGGCGTCCGCCAGAGCATCCAGTTCGGTGCGTAGCAGGGCTACCGAGGCCTTCAGCTGCAGGGCCAGGCCGGTGTCGAGCAAATCGGTGCTGGTCATGCCAACTGCATGTAGCGCCCGGCATCGCCCACGTGTTCATTCACGTTGGTGAGGAAGGCAATCACGTCGTGGCGCACCTCCGCCTAGATCTCCAGGATGCGGGGCACCTCAAAGGCCGCCTGTGCTCGCGGATCGTGGCCAGGGCCTCGGCGGGCACCCGGCCCAACTCCCCATTGGCCGCCGTGGCGGCGATCTCCACCTCGAGCCAGCTGCGGAACTTGGCTTCCTCGCTCCAGAGGTCGCCCATCTCGGGCAGGGTGTAGCCCTCGATCAAGGCGGGGGCGGCTGGCGATCATCTCAACAACCTATCGGGCGAGGCTGCGCCGCAGTTCAGGTGGCGGCAGTTGCACTGCCTGTGAGAGGAAGGAAAATAGTGCGAAGCCACTGGTGCTGCAGAAGCAGTTGGCGATCGGTGCTGCGGACGATCCGCTGGAGCGGGAGGCGGATCGGGTGGCGGATCAGGTTATGGCTATGCCTGCACACTCACCGCTCAGCTCTACTCCACCACAGATCCAGCGCTTCACGGGGATATGCCATTGAGACGCTCAAGTTCGAGGCCGAGATCGACGCCACCGATACGCTCCAGCACCCCGAGCGAAACGCAACGCGGTGAAGAACGGCATCGCGCCACGGCTTGCAGTGCGTGCAGGCCCTTGCCCATCCCACCAGCGCCCTGTCAACCGACATCGAAAACTGCACCACTTCCGACACCAAAAGGGAGCTGTAAGCCGTCACGCAGAAAGTCCTCACTGCCGACCCCGGCTTTGCGGTTGACAATAAAAATTGCGCGCCGAACAGGGCGACCGCATAGCCAACTTGATCACCAAAAAAACCCCCTGCAAACAAGGAGTTAAAAAAATGGAGCCAAGCGGACTCGAACCGCTGACCCCCTGCATGCCATGCAGGTGCTCTACCAGCTGAGCTATGGCCCCATTGATGCGGCGGTTTTACCCATCGCCCAACCAACATACATGCTGGCGGTCCTCAGAGCTGGCGCCAGACGGCCACGAGCCGCCCCTGGATCTCCACCTGGTCGGCGGGAAGCAGCAAGGGCGGATAGGCCGGATTGGCGGCCTCAAGGCGCACCTTGCGCCCCTGACGATGGAAGTGCTTGAGGGTGGTACCACTGCCGGCCACCAGGGCGCTAACGATGGCGCCGTCCCGCAGCTGCGAGGGATCCGCCACCGGCTCCATCAGCACCACGTCGCCATCGGCGATGTGGGCTTCCACCATTGAATCTCCGTTCACGGTCAGGGCGAAGAGGTCGCGGTTCTCCAGCAGGGGCTTGAGGTCGAGACGGTCGCGATCGTCGGCGGCCGGATCAATCAATCCCCCCGCCGCCACCGATCCGAGCACGGGAATGCCGGCCTGGCCGCCCCCCAGCAGCTGCAGCGTGCGGGCCTGGCCCTCCTGCCAGGTGATCCAGCCCTTCTGCTGCAGATGGCGCAGGCGGCTCTGGATCGGGGCAGGCGAGCGCAATCCCATGGCCTCCACCATCTGGCGGATCGAAGGGCTGTGGCGATGGCTAGCGATGTAATCCTGCAACCAGTCGTAGAGCTCTTGTTGGGCGGAGGTGAGCTGCTGGAGGGCGGGCACCGGCGGAAGGCAAGACTTTGGTACAGGTGTACCGTCTCGCGGGGCTTTTGTCCAGCTTCGCGCTGTATTTCGCTCAGCCGGGAGCCAACAGGGCCGCCAGCAGGGCCTGTTGCACGTGCATCCGGTTCTCGGCCTGATCGAAGACGCGGCTCTGGTCACCTTCGATCACGGCAGCGCTGATCTCCTCGCCGCGGTGGGCCGGCAAGCAGTGCAACACAATCGCCCGGCTATCGGCTTCCGCCAGCAGGTCCCCATCAAGGCACCAACCCCGAAACGCCCGCTCCCGTTCAAGCTGCTCCTGCTCCTGCCCCATCGAAGCCCAGACATCGGTGTAAAGAGCATGGGCGCCGCGAACGGCAGCCACGGGATCATGGACAACAGTGATTTGTGCGCGGCCCCCAGCCAGGGCAGCTGCCCGCTCCACCACGGCCGGATCAGGGGCAAAACCCTCGGGCGTGCCAATACGTACGTTCACCCCCAGCAAGGCACCCGTGAGCATGAGCGAATGGGCCACGTTGTTGCCATCACCGACATAGGCCAGGTTCAGGCCCTCCAGGGGCCCAAAGGCCTCCTGCAGGGTGAGGAAATCGGCGAGGGCCTGGCAGGGGTGCTCCTCGTCGGTGAGGGCATTGATCACCGGGATCGAGGCCCAATGGGCGTAATCGGCCAGATCTGTCTGGGCAAAGGTACGGATCGCCAAAGCATCGCAGTAGCGGCTCAGCACCCTTGCCGTATCGGCGATCGGTTCCCCCCGACCCACCTGGGTGACAAGCGGCAGCAGGTCTATGGTCTGGCCGCCAAGGCGGGCCATGGCCACGGTGAAGCTGACGCGGGTGCGGGTGGACGCCTTGGAGAAGATCAAGCCCAGAACACGGCCCGTCAGGTCGAACCGCTGGTTACCTGCCTTGAGCTGGGCCGCCAATGTGAGCAGGGCCTCCGCCTCAGCGCGGTCCAGATCGCTGGAAGAGAGAAAATCACCGCCAGCGAGGCCAGCAAGGGCGACGTCGAGGCAGGCCATGACCGCTCCAGCAAAGAACCCTTATCGGAGATCCATGGCCCCGCAGTCAAGGGGGTGACCTGCTCAAGGAGCTGATGGGACTCGCTGGGTTGAGCCTGGCCTCAGGGAGTTGGCCAGCCCTCAAGGAGTGATGACCATCAGTACCTGCTCAGCCTATCAAAGTACCACTCAAGGTGTCAAGTGCCACCAAAAGCGATGAATCCAACGGAATCATGGCCGGCGCGGGGCCCCTACTACCCCACGGCTAATAAGCGAATTTGAATTTAACTTGAGCAATGGGCCCTTTCATAGAGCCAAGACCAAAAGCTGCCACGAAGGGCAAGGGCCTTCATCATGCCTTTGGCAAGATCGGCACGGCCTGCCGGTGTGGTAGCAAAATCTGTGGCGATAGCCTTGAGGGTAGCCTGATGGTGGTCATCGACCGCCGTGTGCAGTGGGAAAAAAACAGCATCTTCAGGCTTGATGGTGCCTACTTTTTGAATGGCATCAACAAAGGGTTGATAAATTGCCCGCACAATTGTCTCTGTGCCGAGTCCCAAAGCCCCGAGAGCTTCGGCAGCTGAGCCCATATTAATGATGGCAAGAAATTGTTCGCGCCAGCAGACAACCTCAATGTGGTCATCTTCCATAGCTGTATTATCAACTCCAATAGAATCACGAAAACGCTTGAAGAGAACAGGGTGGGGAATCCCCACGATCCATTCAGGATGGACCCCAAATTCCTTGAGATGCATCAGCTCGTCTTCCTCGTATTGACCTGACTCCTCAGTAAGGTTTGCCAGCAGAGCGGCCCTGTGTTCAGGCTTTTCAAGTTTAGATATCAGAGCCGTAAGATAACGGGGGAAATGGGCAGAATAGCCATAATAGTGTAGGGCAAAGTCTTGAAGCGATCCATAAAGAGATGGCAATGTACCTGCTGCCATTGCCTTGAGGTAGGGATGGATCACTGCACGGTGCTGCATGGCGATTGCGCCCAGATGTTCCACATAATCCGCCGAATTACAGCCATCCTTAGCCGCTTCATCTTTGATGCAACTTCCTTGGAGACTGACCAGGGTATTGATAAGGGAATTTAGACTAACAGGGTCAGAGATGAATTGCTGGAAAGTCGACTCACAATCAAAAGAAATAACTGTAGATGGATTTTTAGCCAAAACAGTTGCCGTTATGGGCCGATTGTCCAAAAGGGCGATCTCACCAACCACATCTCCTGGAAGGGCAATAAGGGACTGATCATTTTCTTCAAGGCTAAGCTCGCCGTTCTCTAGCAAACAAAGCTTTTGATCGGAATCCCCTTGCTTAATCAGGATTTCCTTGGCTTCCAAGAATTTTTGTTGGCCAATTTGCTTCATTTCATCCTGGATAGTCAAAGGTAGATCGTTGAAGAAGGTCATGCTTATCTAAAACAAAGTTTAAGATTAATGAATTAATTTTCGAGAGCCATTTTCTACATAATGGGATCTATGGCATACGCATCGGCGCCGCCGGATTTCAGCCTAGTCTTGATATCGTAATCACCCAGGACGGAAGATGTCAGGCCAAAATCCGTGATGGCCAACAACAGTAAGGGGTTCTCAGTAGAGGTGTTGCGGGTTTGATGAACAACCCAGCGCGGCACATAGGCAACGCTAAACTCCTCAAGTATAATAATATGTTTATTTACGATGATCTCTCCATGACCAGAAATAAGAACAAAAATTGATTCGTGGGCATGGCGATGTTTTTCATTACAGGCACCCGCTGCGATCGTTACGAGGCGAGGATCCATCACTTGCAATCCCACAAAGGGCAACTTGCTGACCTGAAAATCAATGCCTAAACCTTCATCCTTGTTGCCGTAGTGGCAAACTTCTGGATCCGAAGGACTTGCATTCCAGCCAATCGGGACATCTGCTGAAGCACTGAGACGACTGTTGGAGATACTTTCGAAAATCAACTTTAAATCCATAAACCTTCAATAAATATTTATGACAAGCATTTTTGCTCATATCACGCACAATTTCAGGCTTATCGCCACAATTTTATCAAAACTTAACATTATCCATATTTAGGTTCTGTCATAACAACAGACTTAGGATTTATTCAGACGATTTTTATCCAGGCGAAGAAGTCTGCTGAAGCCAAACCAGCTAGAGCTTGTTCCCATCGACGATTTCGCGGCATGGGTCTCCTGGTCAAGGCTGTTCCATGGGGCCCTGGCTTCAAGGGGTGCCGTAATGGGGGGCAGGGATTGATTCAACCAGAGGCGCGCCATCAACCGCGGGGCACTGGGGTCGTCTTGATAGGCCTCGCGATCGTGGGCCACCTTGTGGTTGTCGATGAACAGCAGATCCCCTGGCGCCATGGCGAATTCGTGGCACAGTTGAGGATCATTAAGGGCGGCATCTAGGGCATCGAAGGCTTCGTGATCAAGCGGCTCCAGGGGTTGGCCGATCCGCTGGTGGCCCGTTTCGATCCAATAACGCATGTAGCGCAAGGTAGGGCCATCGCTGGCATCGGAGAAGACCGAAAAGCGGTTGGCTTTGATCCCGGCAAGGTCCTTGCAGGATCCAGGCGTCACCAGGTCCCGGTGGAAAGAGCGCTTGAGGCGATGAAGCAGGGCAGGGTGGGTTTTGGCTAGCTGATCATGGACTGCAACCACTGAGACCAACCTGGAGCCGCCCCCCAGCGGCGCCTGTCGTATGCAGGCCAGACCGACCCAGCGGGGGTGGGTATCACGGCGGGAGCTGTCGGTGTGCATCGAGGTGGATGCATGGGTTTGGGAGACCGGAATCGCCTGCTCCAGATAGGACCCTCCCGAATCGGTAACGTCATAAAGCTCGCCGTAGGTGGTGTCAACTTCGCCGATACAACAGCCAATCGCCAGGTAAAGCTGCCGTAGTGCTGGTCCATCGAGCTGGCCAAGGCCCCGCACCAGCGCCACGCCGCTGCCGTGCCGCAGTTCGGTGATCAGGGGCTGGCACCAGGCCCGCAGGTTGGCTGGATCGGCCTCGGCCAGGCTGGCTTCAGTGACAAAGATCCAATGGCTACTGCTGGCTAAATCAGCAGCACGCCAGGCTTGAAACCGCCTACGGCTGGATGTCATGGCTGCACCTGGAACAGCAGGTGGAGTGGGGTGCCGCGCAAGGGACCAAAGAAGACTGGATCCAGGTTTATGTGCTCTTCGGTCACCGCAAGTTCTTCGATCAACGGCATACGGGTCTAGCCACTACTGCGCAGGATTCGATTGTAATCCTCCAGGGTCTTGTGCCTCGAACGGATGGCGTTACTTATGCCATCGCGACGCCAGATCATGCCCTCCAGAAGTTGGTCGCTGCTGCCGAGGTAAGTGTGGTTTCCAGGTTCGATATAAAAGGGAGCCTCGGCCGGCCGCAAAAAGGCGAGGCTGGGATGGGGCACGGTGAAAATGAAGGATCCACCGGGGCGCAATGCCTGTCGTACCAAGTGGAGCACCCGCTCGGTGGCCTGGAGGTCGAGATAGTTGAACAAAAATACGGCCAATGCCCTGTCGCAGGCGCCGCTGGGCAGCTGGGCGGGGTTGGCCAGGTCCGCCACGCTGTAGTGCAACGGCCCGCCAAGGTCGCTCGCCAGCGCAGCCGCTTGCTCCTGGGCGGCTTGGATCATCTCCTCCGAGAAATCGAAGCCATCAATCCGGGCAGGATTGCCTGCAGCCAATTGGCGACCCACCATGCCTTCGCCGCAGCCCAGATCCCACAGATGCAGCCCGCTGACGTCGCCCAACAGCTCGATCACGCGGGGTCTGGCGGTGAAGTCGCTGAGTAAAATCGGTTCTCGGCGACGCCAGGTGGCAACCGAGGCGTTGTAAAGCTGGCGGTTGCTAAGATCCATGGTTTTGTGGGTAAATTTCAGTTATTGTGTTGTGGAAATACGGCATATTGTGGCGTCTTAGAACTATCCAAAGTCCATGGTGAAAACCGGTTTTAAACGTGAAATCAAGACTCTGAAGTGGCCAGGCAAAGTGAGCTAAATGGCCGTAGTACTACTGGGGAAAATCGATCAGGGAGATCTGGGCATCTGGCAAGCCCTCCCCCTGGGCAGCAGCAGGATCAGAGCCCCAGCAGGCGGAACAGGGAGCCGGCGTTGATCACCGGCCCGATCGGCGCCAGGGCATCGGAGAGTCCATCGGTGGTCTTGGCCCAGCCATGGCGATCAACCACAATCACATCACCCTGCTGCAGAGGTGGGTTCTGAACCGAACCGAGCGGAGCGGCCGGGTTGAAAGTAATGGTCGCCTGCTTGATCGTCCCGGTGGGAGTCAGTCGCAGCAGGCGCACGTTCTGCCCATTGGCGCGGCGAGTCAGCCCCCCAGCCGTGAGCAGAGCGCCAGAGAGAGGGCTGTTGGCCTTCACGTTATGGGTACCGGGCTTCAAGACTTCGCCCACCACATTGACTGAAATCGTATCGGGCGCGAAGGTGGAGGAGGCAATGGCCAACAACTCCGATTCACTGAGGTTCTCGGTGCGCGGAATCGTGATGCTGTCACCGTCGTAAAGGAGCGGGTTGGTCACGGGCCCGCGGCCGGACAGCACCTTGAGAAAATCGAACTGATAGGTGCGCACAGGGGATCCCGGGCCGGCGCTGGGACGCTGCACGGTGAGTCGACGAAGATCGCCATACGCCGTGAGACCTCCGGCCCTCTGGATCGCATCCAAAAGTGTTGGTGCGCCGCTCGTCTGGATAATAGTGTTGGGAGACGATCCTGAGCCGCTGCTGCTCAGCAGATTCGATCCACCTCTGCCGATGCTGTATAGCCCCGGCCGTTGCACTTCCCCGCTCACGGCCACCCGTACCGGGCGCGCCTCGACCAAATCAAGAAAAACGATCGGGCGCCGCAGGATCGTGGCGTAACCGGTGGTGATGCGCCGTCTTGCCTCATCAAGACTCAAACCCCAGACCGGCACGCTTCCAAGCCTGGGAAGGTTCAGGGTGCCATCGCTAAGTACCTCGGCGACGGTCTCGTACCCCTGCATCCGAAACACCACCATTTTTATCTTGTCTCCCGGACCCAACCGGTAGCGGACGTTGGCCGCCAGGCCAGGGTCGATAGAAGGGGCCTGAGGCAGCCTCCTCTCGGCTTGGAGCGATGGGGCTGCGGTCATATGGGCTGCTTGAGCCACGGCGCTACCGCTGTGGAGCATCACCAGGGAAATCAGACCGAGGGAGCCGAGGCGGATCCCTGGCTCCAGCAGGTCTGGACCCCAGCGTCTCGGGGATGCCGCGCTGGCTGACATGCAGAGATACGCTGAAAGTATCAAGGAGTTTCCCACGGCCGGGAAGCTCTACCAATCCCCTGGGGGTCAGGCAGTCCCACTCAGTTGCAGGGCGCGCCGCCGCCCCTCTGTGGCGATTCGATGTCTGGCCTCAGGATCCTGGATCAGCCACTCGATCGCCTCTAGCCACTCCAGATGGCGATCCCCAAGGAGCAAACCATCAATGCCCGGGCGGATGAAGCCTCGGTAGGGCGAGCGATCGGAGTAAAGGCCGGCGGCTCCGCAGCGGGCAGCGTCGATGAACTTGACTGGTGCCCTCGCTGCATTGACAGGGCTTTCCAGCAGAGGGGTCAGCAACATATCGCAGCGGCCCTGGCCCGTCTCGGCAAGGAAACTGGGCCAGCGCATCGGGTGGAGGATCCGCACGCGGGGAAGGTCCCGGAACTGACGATTGATGCTGAGGTCCCCGAACAGATCCACATGGGTGTGGGGCTGGCGGCTCTGGACCAGGATGAGCAACTCCCGCAGCCAAGCAAACTCCAACGAATGAACGCTGCTGCCGAGATAGGCTAGCTGCAGGCGGGGGCGCTCTGCCAGCAGGCCGACATGGGGACTGAGCGGGAGCTGAAGGGCACCTAGGTGGGCATACTTGCGCTCCAGAAAATCACTGGTTACCCAGATCAGGTCGCTCAGTTCTGGTATTTGCGCTCGCTGACGCGTGATCCGCTGCCTCAGCCGCTGCCGGTAGGCGGCGGGCAACTGCGGCAGCAACGCCGGGTCGAGCAGGTCGTCGTCCATCAGGTACACCAGCGGGATCCCTGCCCTGCGCACACGCCTGAGGGCCCTGAGCCAGTTGCGTGGCAGGTAGCGAACGACCACAACAAGATCGGCAGCTATGATCGAATTTTGGATCTGGCGACCTGGAGGTTCAGCGGAATCAACCTCGATGATGCGAGCATCCAATGCCTCCAGTGGGCCCCGCAGGAAATGATCAATGGTTGAGCCACCACCTTGATGGATCAAAACAACACTTTGCCCCCCCTGCAGAGACTCGATACCGGGCAGTTTGGGAAGAGGCATTTAGCGGTTGACTGATGATGGCCCAAGCGGGAGGATCGTATGATGGAGATTGAAAAAGCTAGGGCAACAATACTTGAGGACTTTTGCTTCAATCATATCCTCAATCGACTTCCCGATCAGCGTTGTTTCGATCAAAATCATTTCTCAGCCTTTTTTCTTTCACCCGCTCAGTTCCAGCCAATCGCTCCCTGGGTGGGCGCCCTGCGGGCCAGCACCTATCGGCGAATCTCTCCGCTCGGTCCCGAGCAGGTTGACCTTGACGGCCGGGATTGCCATTACTGGCACCTGCTGATTTTGGATCGGGCCCGCAGCTGCCTGGCAGGATCCCTGCGCATGGGCCTCTCCGGCTGGCATGGCTTGGGGTGGGACGGCAGCCAGTCCTATCTGGAGCACTGTTATCCAGGCCTGGATCAGCTCTTGCGCAGGCGAGGTATTCGCTACGCCGAAATTGGCCGCACCTTGGTCGCCACGCCTTACCAACGCAACAGCCCGGTCCTGCGCATGCTGCTGCGGGCGATGGTAAGCATTCCACTGGCTACGGGCCATACCGATCTGATGGGCATGGTCTCTTTCAACCACCTCCAGCACAGCGAAAGCCTGAACCAAAGTTTCCTAGCTGCACTGTTGAAACCACCCTTCGGTGAAGATGATGGCATCCCCCCTGCTCGCTATCCATTCCCGCTGCGGGCTGAAGAGAGCAGGGAGGCAGGCTTGGCGCCTATGGCGGATACACTTAGTCAACTTGAACGAATTCTTGAGCGATATTTTGAGGAACCATTTCGAGCGCCGCTGCTGCTGAAAAAATATATCAGTTTCGGAAATGCCAAAGTGATTGGCTTGTCTCTGGCCCGCGATTTTAATCAGATCTGCGAAATTCTAATGCGCTGTGACCTCAACAAGCTACAGGCAAAGCAGCAGAAAGAATTGATCGTCAACGATCTGATCCCTGTCTGGGAGATTACGATGCGTGGTTGAGCAACCTGCGAAGTTTGCGGGCATAAAGCTCACGGATATGCAGGGAAAGGGAGTTCTGATTGGCAAACTCGCTCGGATCAATCAGGGAACCTTGCTCGCAGAGAATCGTGGCCCGGGGACCGAACAACCGCTGCACGATCAGCCTCAAAGGGCGATAGCGGCAAGCTTCTTCGGAACGCGGGAAACCCCGGTAGCTGATTGTCCAGGGAATGATCACCGCACCACTGCGACGGCTTAGCACATGGAGACTGCCGGAAACCCGCTCAGTGATGGGGGTGACTAAGGAGCCACTAGGAAAAAGAAACAGACGGCCCTGCCTTTCCAGCACGCGCAACAGGTGGCGCATGCCAGCGAGGCGAGAGCGGCTGGAGAGATGGTCGAGATTGGTATGGCCGTAATTGCGGGCACTGACGGCAAAGAAGGGAAGGATCCAGCGCAGGTGCTGGGCAGCCGTAGTCATGCTGGATTCCCTGAAATAACCCTGCACAAGCAACACATCAAGGGGAGAACCATGGTTGGCGATATGAATTTGTGGCCGATCGATCAGCTCCATGCGGCGCTCCATCAGCACCTCAACGCCCAAGCCGCTCAGGACTAGCTGGGAACCCCTCTCAAGCAGACGGCGGGCCGACTGGCGGGCGCCGAAGGCGAGAGCCAGCAATTGAAGATAGTAAGTGGCGAAACCCCTGGCTAGAGTCAACAACCGTTGTAAAAGCTCCAAAGCACCCGGACGAGGGCCGATGCCATGGACGGCCAAGGATGGCGAGACGGTGAAAGTGCTGGCAAAAGGAAAATATCCATCAAAATTACCGTTGATCTGTGTAGTTTCTATCATGTAACAATAAAACTGCCTGTACAGATTGCGGTCTGAGGACTGTGGCGAGCTCCAGAAGACACGAAGCGGCTGCTGATCAGTGAGTCCAGGCAAGTTGTAGAAAGTGCGACCCAGCACCTTGGTAGGCACGTCGTGATACAGAGCCTGCAATCCGACCGTGCTGTTGATGGTGAGCACGGCTTTGGCACCCTTTAGGATCGGGCCGAGGGCGCCATCGTGGAAATAGAGAACCCTTTCCGCAACGCCGTGCCTGCGCGCCAAATCCTTGATCAAAGCTCCATAATGGTTGTAGCCGCGATCGCGGGGATGATGCTTGAAAGCCAAACGCTCATCGGATGGAGCACAACGCGCAAAGGAAGCGATCAGCTGGGCAATGAACGGCTCCATTCCGGTATAACCTGATCCAAGACTCACCTGGGAATCGCTTGAAACCTGTAGGGGCACGAGTGTATATCGAGTGCCATCCAGCAAGCGCTTGTGAATTGAACGCTCGCTGATCCGATAGAGGTACTTGCGCAACAAGCCAGCCACCTGTGCCAACAGGTAAGAGGGCTTGGGCTGGAGCTTGTGGGGGCCGCTGATGATCGGATAAGGGGTGAAGGCATGCTGAATAAAAGTAGGTAACTTCCAACATTTACGCCAGCGAATGCCGCAATCCCTTGCCGCATGGGGAATATCGTCAATCGCTGGAAGATCTAGATAGAATTCAGCCGGGAGATTGAGATTAGAGCGGGCATTAACACGTTCAAGTTCAAGAGTGACATAATTAGGGCGAACATAGCCCAGCTCAAACACCCAGGCTTCGATTTTGTGAGGCAAAGCATTCTCGGCATTCATCTCGCGCACAAGCTCAATAGCCAGTCGGTGGGGATCGATAAAATCCCCATACATGAAAAGGTGACGAATGCCCCGATCCAGGATCAGAGACCGCAGAAATGGCTTGTAATCCTCCATTGGACCGGCATAGCCAACTCTCTGATGGGCAGGGAAGCCAAATTCGTGGAGCGGGAAACACAGCTTGGTCAGATTCGCTCCCCTCGACTCCAGATGATCGGCGAGCCTCGCAAAAAAGCTACCAAGTGGCCCCATCAGCAACAAGACGGGGCCCTCGATAGGGACTTTTCTCACGAGCGAACCCACGACGGGGATCCCAAACTTTACAGGCGTACCGAGCGAGAACAGTGAGGAGCGATACCCTCTTTCCATCGTCCCCAGTGGCGGAAGACCCTACGCCACAAGGTCGGTGCTCTGGGAGGCTCTAGAGACCATTCGAGCAGCTCCTCAATGGCCTGCTCCGGCTCGATGAATAGTCCACTGTAACGACTGACGTAGCGAGGGTAAGCCACAAGGGCTCCGTAAACCAACTCATCAAGCAGAAGTTGCCGCCCCCGCCTTGGGCAGGCATGGCGATCGTGGCTGAGCCCCCAGCCGGCAAAGAAGGGAATGCCCCAAGTATGAACCTCCACCCCCCGGAGCAGGGCCTCGAACCCCGCCAGGGAGGTCAGCACATGGACCGCATCGACCTCCTGGTAGAGCTGGTCCATGCAACCCTCTTGGAGGAGGGCATCGCACCAGAGCTGCAAATCTGCTTGGGGCGAACCTTCCCGCCGTAAGCCGGCAACAACATCGGGATGGGGCTTGTAGACAATCCAGGCATCTGGTTCGGCAGCCCGAACCGCCTGAAGCAAACCAAGATTGGTGCGCAGCCCGGGGGCCCCATGGCGGATGGAGGCATCACTTTCGACCTGGCCGGGCACCAGGACCACGCGGCTACAGCCAGAGGGACGGCTCCAGGGGGGAGCCTGGAGATTGTATTTCGTGAGGGCTGCCGCGACAAGCTGTTGCCTCAGGGCCGCAGCCCGCCCCCGCTCCGCCTCATCAAAGCGATGCTCTCTTAGCAGCGTCTCCAGATCGGATGCGGAGCCGGCGTCGTAGTAAATGCCGCTGCGGTCAACGACCCAGGAAATCGGGGCAATCAGATTGGCCCCAAGCCCCACCGAACGCAGAAAACCATCCTCAACGCGCATCAGATTGGCCGGCGGCCCATGTTTCAGCCGGCGCACCACTCCACGCCCAGGGTCCCGGCCCCAGATGGCCAGGGCTGGGGCGGTACCCACCGATGGGGCATGGCGCCGGCGGAAACTCAATGCGGAGCCCCGCAAGAAGCGTCGCAGAATCGGCTTTTTCCAGGGCTTGAAGCCGAAGGCTTCCACAGCGGCAGGCAACTCCCGCTGCCGCCTTCGCTGCAGCCCGATCGCACGGATCAGGGTTTCGGGCCCACACGGCTGGCAACGGTGGGGATCAATATAGTGTGGATACTCGACAAGGGCCGCGTGAACAAGCTGATTGAGTTTGGGATGGTGGGATTGGCGCCTTGGTGGAGGTGGCAGCGCATCGCGGGTGAACCCCCAGCCGGCGTAGAAGGGCATGCCGAAGCAGTGCACGGGCCTACCCCAGAGCAGCGCTTCAAAGCCAAGCTGCGAGGTAACCACATAAACCGCTTCCGCCCGCTCCAGCAAGGCAGCGGGGTGGCCACCATCGGCACAGATCCACACCCTTGAATGGTTCAGCGGAGCGTCAGCCAGATAGCCGCGCTTGCGACCCGCCGCCACATCAGGATGGATCTTGAGCAGCACATGGCAGTGGGGATGGTTGTCCAGGGCAGCCTGGAGCATGCGCTGAAAACTGACCCCATCGGCCATACCGAAGCGGATCGAAAGATCGCCCATGGTCTGGTCGACCACCAGCACAAAGGGTTCGCTAGGGGGAAGGGTCTCGCGGGCGCCGTTGTATTTACTGACCCGCTCCGCTCGCCAGAGAGCCCTCAGGGCATCGGCCCGGTGGCTTTCAGCGGCGGAGAGCGATCGGCTGATCAACTCTTCCAACCGACTGGGGGCTTGGGCGTCGTAGTAGATGCCCAGATCGTCGATCACCAGCGACCAGGGCGGCCCGTCAGGGCCCAAGCCGAGGGACCTCAGAAAGCCGTCCTCACAGCGCCACACAGGCAGACCCCGCTCCTGGGCAATCCACTCCGCCTTGCTGCCGGAGGGCTTGCGGCCCCAGGCCAGTAGAGCAGTGAGTGGAGCGCTGCGGCAGGCCGCAACTCCAACCACCGAGCTGGCCGGAGCCAGAAGCGGCCCAAGGGTGACGATCCGGGCCAGGGCCCGGGAGGGAATGCCCAACACCTCAGCGGTGGACGGGCTGGCGCTCACGACCGGAACGAAAGAAGATCCGCCATAGTCGAGCACAGCCAGCGCGTCCCAGGGCCATGGCCAACGAGCCCCCACTGCTGCGGCGCCGTCAGCTGCGGCTGCCGATCAGCGCAACGGGCGCTTCCAGGGAGCGTGTAAGGGCCTATCTGGCCCTGGTGGATCGGCCCTTGATCGCTCTGCTGGCCAGGGAGCGGCTCAACTCAGTTGCGCCTGGAGAGTTCACTTATCAATCAAAACCATATCTGATTCTTCGATGGCAAGTGGTGCCCACCCTTACGCTGCGGGCAGTTTGGGCGGGGGAACAGTTGGTAGTGAGCAGCACCAGTTGCCGTTTGGCTGGGTTTCCGACCGGAATGGAATCGCTGGGTTTCAGCCTGGAGGCAGTGCTGGAAGCGGAGGAAGCCGGGTTGGGCGGCAGGGCCGAAGTGGTTCTCCAGTCGAGGTTGATAACGACCCCCATCGGCCGCCGGTTGGGAAGCCTGGCCCTGGATGCGGTGCTGGATCGGATCGAGCGCCGGGTAGGCCGTGGACTGAGCAGGGATCTGGCAGTATGGCTGGGCGGTAGTAGCAGATACCACCACAGCGAGGGGTAAAATTATTGCTAGTTGTCAAAGGATGGCGTTTGGATCCCTCAGCCAGCTCCGCTAATTCGACAGGGGTGGCCAGCAGACATCAAAGCCGCAACAAAGATGGTTTACAACGGTTGAGCGGCTGGCAAGTACAATGGCGAGTTGTAGATGCGCTTGTATATCGCGAATTGCGCACCCGCGTCAGTGATGTCAAGGGTGGCTTTCTGGGCGTACTGATTCAACCGCTTGGCCTTATTGCCATCTGGGTAATCTTTTTGACCGTGATTAATGTTCATCGTGGCGGTAGCCTAAACGTGGTTCTGTTTCTGGGATCCGGGATTATAATTTTTACGATTTTTAGTCAGATCGTCAACAGAAGCGTGAACGCCATGGAAGCCAATGAAGCATTATTGTTCTACAAACCCGTCAAGCCGATTGACACGGTGATCGCCCGTACAATCAGCGAGACTGGCCTATTTACATGCTGCCTACTGGTGATCTGTATTGGCACCTGGATTGTGCTCGACCAAGTTTACATGAGCAACCTAGGGCTTTTCTTTTTCACAATCATCATGTCTGCCTTTATCGGCTTCTCCACTGGCCTGATATTTATGGTTGTTGCTCACTTGATGCCGGCCTTTAAGCAAACAGCTGTTTGGATCCCACGCATTCTTTGGTTTCTCTCTGGTGTCCCATTTCGTTATTGGATATTCCCACCTTGGACGAGAATATTCTTCATTTGGAATCCCCTAACCCACATCATTGAATTGAACCGCAAATCAATGAGCGATGATTATTTTACGCCGGATGCAAACCTGGAGTATGCCATGATCTGCACTATCGCCTTGCTTTCGGTTTCGCTCTGGTTTTACTACAGCAACGAACGAAAACTCCTCACCCAATAATCAACAAGAAGCAACCACAATGATAGAAGCAAAAAACCTAACAAAGAGCTTTTTTTATCAAGGCAAAAAGACAACAATTTTTAAGGATTTAAATTTTAAAATAAACACAGGTGAATCCATCGCAATCCTGGGTGCCAACGGCGCTGGCAAAAGCACACTTCTGCGCATCTTGGGGGGAATTGATCTACCAGACAGTGGTACGATTAAAACCGATAGTTCCATTTCCTGGCCAGTGGGATTGGTGGGAGGGTTTCAGGGGAGCCTTACTGGCCGGGAAAATGTTACATTTGTGAGTCGTATCTATGCTGAAAAGAAAAAGGTACCAGAGAAAGTTCGCTATGTTGAAGAGTTCGCCGAGCTAGGTGTCTACTTCGATCGACCCTTCAAAACCTATTCCAGTGGCATGCGATCGAGGGTCACCTTTGGGCTTTCAATGGCCTTTGACTTTGACGTCTATCTCATTGATGAGGTCACCGCTGCCGGCGATCAACGCTTTCGTGAAAAAAGCAAGCTCCTACTCATGGAACGCAAGAAAGTTGCTGATTTCCTGATGGTCGATCACAATCTCTGGGGCCTAAAGTTGCATTGCGATCGAGCCTTTATCCTTGAGGGTGGTAAAATTGAAGAGTTCGACGACCTGGATGAAGCCGTTGCACTTCACACCGAGAGACTTCTCGCCTCACCTGCCAAGCGGGGAATCGAGGAGTAAGTCTTGAAACCAGACAAACCATAAACCCTAAATAGAAAACGACCCAATCCAAAACAACCTAAGTCTACGATCAACTCATCCCTCAACTAGCATGCTTGATGTCGATAATTTTAATCCATTTAATCGCTTCCTGCTCAGGAAGGATCAGCAAGATCAAATTGCTAACAATCAAGAGACTATCTTATCGAATCAAATTCTCGAAGAGGTACATTCGCCGCAACGCAGGTTTTCGCCGCTGAGGCACCTGTCTGTCTCACAACTTCTACTGATACCGATATTGCTTTCAGGTATCTATTTTTATTTTATCGCCAGAGATCGCTACGTAACCCGATCCGATTTTGTTATACGCAAAGCTGAAGATAATGATACTAACGCAGGGGGGTCTGGTTTGGCAACCCTGCTTGGTAGGGGCAATCAACTTTCTCTAGAAGATGCACGCTTCCTTAAAACCTACCTGCAGTCACCGCAGGTCTTGGCAGATCTAGACCGCAACTTCGATCTCGATAAAGCCTATGCCCAAACCGGGCTAGATTGGTTTGCCGGGGTCAAACCCGAATTATCGAAAGAGAAAAGACTTAAATTTTTCAAAAAGCAGGTGGCCGTGAGCCTTGATGAATTATCTGGCGCGATCGTACTCCGCACCATTGGCCTCTACCCACAAGCCTCGCTAGATCTAAATCGCTTCATGCTTGCCAAGAGCGAACAATTTGTGAATCGCCTTAATCAAGACATCAGTCAAAAACAACTAAGGTTTGCTGAGTCAGAACTGATCCGCGCTCGCAATAATCTCAATCAAGCAAAGAACCGCCTATTGCTCTATCAAGATTCCAACACGGTTATTAACCCCAAAGGTGAAGCAGAACTAGCCAGCCAAACCATCAGTAAACTTCAAGAGAAACTCGTTGAATTACGCGTCGAATTAGCTACCTTAAAGTTGCAATTTAAAGACCCTGCAGAGCCAGAAGTGGCAGCCGTTGCAGACCAAGTTCGTGAAATGCAACAGCAAATTGAAAAAGAACGCCGATCATTGGTCTCAGGCAAAGGTAGGAATCTGAGCCGTAAAACTGCTGATGTACTAAAATTAGAATCGGATGTTAACTTCGCCACTGATTCCTATAAATTGGCTTTAACAGCAGTCGAGAAAGCTCGAATTGAAAGCAAACGACAACAGAAATTCATGGCTCTACTTTCCGCACCCCAACTGCCAGAAGATGCCCAAAATGATTGGAGAAGTAAGGGATTCTTCACGGTTTTGGCATCCTGCGCTGTTGGCTTTAGTTTGGCAAAGTTTATCTTCGGCATGCAAGCAAGTCATCGCCAGTGAATCTGCTTAAACGCTGGACTGGGTTGCGCTTGCGTGAGGACTGGGTCTGGCAAAAGGGCTGCCTTCGTCCAACCCTGATGCTTTGCTGTCCTGCTCGGCCCGGCTGGTATCTGTTAACAGTACGACTACACGGCGACCAGTTGCGCTGCTACGGCATCATTAATCATAATCAAGGCAGGATTCTTGTCAACGGCAAACTACGCCGACGCGTGGTGCACATTAGTAAGCGATCTAGGTCAACTTGTTTTGAAATTCATGGGTTCAATGGTATTCCAGTGATTTCAGAATTACGACTGGTACCACAGCCATTTTGGCGGGTACGAAAGCTATTGGCTACCAAGTTACTGAGGCTGCATCCAGCCTACAGAAGTGAATCACTTAAGCAACGCTCCTTTTCACAACAGTGGTTGGATTACAACCATCTGCTTTCGCGTAAAAACTTTCAACTAGTGGGGTACGATGATTGGATTGAACAGGTAGAGTTACCGGCGCTGCTAGAACAAGTTCAACAAAACAAAAATGTCTCACCACAAGCCAACCCTCAACCTAAATCGGTAAACTTTGCCACCTGGCTCTGGGGCGATCGGAATAACGATCTACTCTGTCAAATTTCGATACAAAGTGTTAAGAACCAAATTGCCGGGCCTTTTCAGTTATTACCACCAGAGCAACAACTACAGGAGGAAGATCAACAAACCTGGATTGTTTTCCTGCAAGCAGGGGATCAACTCGCTCCCCAAACATTGGCTCGCTTCACCGCACTGATTCAAGCCCACCCTGATGCAGGCGTCTTCTATGCGGATGAGGACAGAATTAACCTAGGCGGAAGACGGCATTCACCACAGTTCAAACCAGCATGGAATCCCGATCTTCTCTATACCGACCCCCACTATTCCCACTGCTGGCTAATCCGTGCTGATCTCTGCCTCAGGGCATGCCAAGCCCTGAATACCAATGGAGATTTACCTGAATTGTATGCAATAGCGTTAGAGGCTACAGCCATTTGTGAGGGGAGTCAAATATTACACCTACCAGAAGTCTTATATCACCGCCTCGATCAAGCTGGTGAACAACGATCATCGAGCCAGACAGCCCAATGCCTACAAAGCTTTCTTGCCCGTCACGGCCAAGATGTGCAGGTTTCCCATCATCAAACTGGCGGTCATCATATTCATTGGTCGCTTCCCGATCCCCCACCGCTTGTGAGTGTGATCATTGCCACGCGCGACCGAGGAGACATGTTGCGCTGCTGCCTTACTTCGCTGGCTGAACATGCCCAAGGCAATCCGCCAACAGAACTTATCCTGATAGATAACGGCAGTATCGAACCTGAAACGCTTGATTATCTTGCTCATTTAGAGCGACAACAAAATGTACGTATTTTGCGGAGACCGGTCAAGTTTAACTATGCCGCGCTGAACAATGAAGCCGTATCCCTCGCCCGTGGTGAGCTGATCGCCCTTATTAACAACGATGTCGAGGCCACCCACTCGGGCTGGCTTGCTGCCATGGCTGCGCAGGCACTGCGCCCGGAGATTGGAGCGGTTGGAGCGAAGCTGTTATTTCCAGATGGCACAATCCAACATGCAGGAGTGTTGCTTGGCATTGGAGGAGTTGCCGGCCACGCGCATAAATATCTAGCCGCCGAAGACGAAGGCTATCAATTACGGCTGCATTTAGCTCACAATCTTAGCGCCGTTACAGCGGCAACACTCGTCGTGCGGAAAGCCCTGTTCGAAGAAGTAGGCGGTTTTGATGCGATTAATTTTGCTGTCAACTACAATGATGTTGATTTTTGCCTTCGTCTTTTACAAGCAGGCTATCGCAATTTGTTTTGTCCGGATGCGGTACTAATCCACCACGAATCCAAAACCCGCGGGGCACCTACTTCAGGGGATGCTGAAGCCGAATGGCAGAGAGAAAGGCAGGCAATGCTCAATCGCTGGGGTACCATCCTACAAGCCGATCCCTATTACAGCCCTCACCTCAGTCTGCTGGAGGAGAATCTATCTCTGACGATTAAAGCCACTCACACAACAGCCCGAACATCTTCCCTGCCACGTATTTAATCAATGTCTCTCGATCTGACCGGTCAACCGCTTATCGACCGAAGTGATTTTCAGAAGCTGCTTAAGGCAGGTGCCTTTGGCCAATGGTCCGATCAAGCCGTCTCAATGCACCAGAATGGATTCTGTGTAATTGATCTGGCCGAAAAAGAATGGCTGGCAAGGCTTGATAGCGTTGTTGAAAATCTGGAACCACGCCTTGAAGCCGACCTCAAACTTTGGGAGAGCGGTGAAAGCGGGCCACCTAGGCTGCAGGATGGCTGGATCGATCATGCTTCGATTAAGGACCTAGCCCTAGAGCCAATTGTACTGGATTTGTTGCGGCATCTCTACGGAAGAGAACCCTTCGCCTTTCAAACCCTCAATTTTGCCGTTGGCAGCGAGCAGCATTTTCACAGCGATGCCGTTCATTTTCACAGCTATCCCCATGGATTTATGTGCGGCGTATGGATTGCCCTGCAGGACGTGCAACCCGAGAGCGGACCGCTCATCTATTTTCCTGGCAGTCATCGTTTGCCGTATCACAGCGCACGATCGTTGGGTCTGGATCGCGATGAAGTGATGGGTGCACCGCACCCGCAGCGGTTTTTTGAACCCATCTGGCAACAAGCAGTCAAAGAGCATCCTTTTAACAAGCAAAGTTTTCTGCCGAAACGGGGTGAGCTGTTGATCTGGCATGCCAATCTTCTGCATGGAGGTGAGCCTGTACAAGAGCGCTACAGCAGGCGCTGGAGTCAAGTAGTTCATTACTTTTTCGCCAACTGTCTCTATACCACACCCATGCGCAATTTTGCCTCCGGTGAGGGTGGCACTTGTCTGCGGAATCCTTTCGATATTGCCAAAGGCAAACCGCGCTACAGTAAAGCGGATTGGAGAGACGTAAGCCTGGTCCGTAGCAAGGTGTAATTGACATTCAACCAGGTATCGTAGATACTTATTCCAATTGGGACATAGGTGCCATGAAAAGAAAGGGTCGTCGCCTCAAGCGTTATTTGGGCCTAAAGCGAGAGGCCGGCATTGCCTGGAGCGGCGGGATTGAACATCTTCTTCCCGGCCAGATTTCCGGCTGGATTATAGTCAAAGATTGGCCTCTCCAAGATGTGCGCCTGCTCGTGGGCCCCCACCTGATTGCTCGGGCAGAGATAAACCAAGCGCGCCCGGATGTTTGCGAGAGCCTCGGCTGGCAAGGAACACCAGGATTTACTCTTGTACTACCTGCGGATCTGCCGCCCGTGGACTGGCAGCCGGCGCCACGGCTGCTGGCCCTCAGCGCCGATGGCAGCCAGCAGGTGGAGTTGACGCTGATGAGTCAGCCCAAGCAGACCGCCATTCTCTTGAAAGCCCTGCTGCAAAGCGAACTGCTTGGGCTGGAAGGCCATTTTGATGGCCTGCTGCAGGGAGCACTGAGGGGCTGGGCCGGCCGGCGGGGACAGAGGGAACCAGCCAAAATCTGGCTCCAGACTGCTGGACAGGAGCCATGGCCCCTTACATGCGATCAATGGCGAGATGGGCTAGAGGCGATGGGCCTGCCGCAACGAAGCGGCTTCCAACTCGATCCCCAGGTCTTGCCCTCAGGCTGGGGCGGACTTGAGGTCTGGTGCAGTTTTGATCAACAGGGTCAATTCCGTTTACCCAAGGGAGAGGAAAAGGTGGTACTGCCTGCCGCGCCTAGGCTGGGAGGCGAGGTGGTGCAAGTGATCCCGACCAATGCCCCGCTGAAGGTGGTGAACAATCCGCCCATGCAGGAGTGGCTGCCAACTGTGCCGGAAGATCTGCGACACCATTGGCAAACACTGGAACACTTCCGGCTCTATCTCGACAAAATTGAGCAAGAACTGGATACGCGGGACCAAACCCCCGAACCGGCGCCAAAAGCATCCGTCTTGCCTAAGTGGTGGCCACGCCTACTTGGAGGAGGGAGCTAGGAGCGCCTAGCCCGCGCCAAAAGCGCGCCTGCCCTCTTCAAGCTGGCGGCATAGGTGCTCAGCAATGCCTGAGTTTGCAAGGAGAGATTTGGGATGGCGGCAATCTCCTCGGGCAACACCTCTACCTCGAGCGCCTGGGGATAAGGGGCGGTGGGAAGCACATTGGGATGCATGCGAGCCATTAGAACTTGGGCCCGTTGCAACTGCTCCAACTGGGCCTGGGCGATTTGGTCATTGGCGCGGGCCTTGAGAAAGTAGTGCTCCAGCTCCTCCTGTACCTGATCAAGCTGCTCGATGGTCAGTTGCGACGACTCCCGAGCCAGCCGCAGGTCCGTGTCCCTGCTGGCCAGGTCTTGCTCCAGCGCGGCCATCTGCGCTTCCAAGCGCTGACGCACAGCCTCCAGTTCCTGTTCGTGAGCGCTCTCCTGATCGGCTATGGCCTGCCGAAGCTCCACGAGATCGCGGTTCCCAACCTCCAATTGACGCTTCATCTCGCCAGCGGCTATGAAGTATTGCTCCAGCTCATCCTGCACCTGACGAAGCTGCAACTGGGTCGTTACCGCCTCCTCCCGCCCCTGCCGCAGCTCGGTATCCCGGGTAGCTACTAGTTGCTCCAGCTCGGCCAATTGCTGCTTGAATTGCTGTCCCAAGGCTTGCAGTTCCAGTTCGTGGACCCGCTCCTGAGCGGCATGGGCCAATTCGTGGGCACTCTCCTGTGCGGCCTTGGTCTGACGCAGCTCATCGAGATCGCGGACCCCAGCATCCAACTGATTCTGCTTCTCTCGATCAGCCAGGAAGAAATGCTCCAATTCCTCTTGCACCTGGCGGAGCTGCTGCAGATTCAACTCCGCCGCTTCCCTCGCCTCACGCAGCTCCATGTCCCTACTGGCCAAGCGTTGCTCCAGCTCGGCCAATCGTGATTCGAGCTGACTACACACCGTCTCCAGTTCAAGTGAATGTTCACGCTCCTGGACAGCCATGGCCAACTCGTGAGCGCTTGCCTGGGCGACCTTGGTCCTACGCAGCTCCTGTAACTCCCGATCCCGCGCCTTCAATTCAAAGTCCATCTCGCCCTCGGCAAGCACGGCGCGTTCCAAGGCATGCTGAACTTGATGCAAATTCGACAATGTTTGCTCGCTGGCCTTACGGGCTTCCCGTATGTCAGTTTCACTTGTGGCCAAGCGTTGTTCCAGGTCTGGAAACGCCGCTTGCACCCTCTGGCTAACACAAAAGGCTTGCAACAGACCGTCTCCTTGCTGACAAGCCTGTTGCAAGCGCTCTTGATAGCGCAAATCAGGTTCACGACCCAGCAACGCGGCACGTAGCTCGAGATCGTGGTAATAATCCAGCAAGGCAGGTTCGGCCCCGATCAGGCTCAGAGATACCGCAGCCAAAAGCGGCGGAATTGGCAGGGGGATAGGAGGGGGTGGGAAGGCGGCGGCGGCATCCCCAAACCAAATGCGCAGATCCTGAGGACCCAACCACTGCAGCTGGGAGATTGATAAGAGTGGCTGGCCTGTCTGCTCCGACCAGTCGAGGAGCAGGCGATAGCCCTGCATAAAACTCAGTGGGGTCAGCGCCTCAGCGTCGGGCCCAGTCCTGACTGTGGTGATCAGTTGATCAGGGCTGTCGTAAAGCAACAGTGTGCCGGCATCTGGGAGGGCAGACCCGCGGTTGGACCAAGGTTGCAGTCCCGCTTCGATGAGCGTGCTCCGGACCGTTGTAGACAGCTGGAACGGCGTAGCCCAGTAACGCATGGTGAAATCACTCCAGCCATCTTGCCTAAGAGCTTATCGGGCTATGTCCAGTAGCCAAACAAGAATGAGCGATATGGGATCAAGGGCAGTCGACTCCTTAGCCGATCCAAGACCACCGAGCCAGGGACGAAGGCTTGCAAAGCCGTGCACGCCATGCCTTTCCAGCAAGTAGTCTAATGTAAAGTCTGACTGATGCTAGGCGACCTCAGGTCGCTGCTAGATAAGTTCACAGGTCCTCTTGGGTTAAAACACTCGTAGGGGATTTTCATAACGACTTTAGCCACATGACACTGTTAGAATCAACTGTAGTAGGGCCTGAGGACGACAGACCTGATCAGATCACGGTCTGGGTGGGTTTCCACGGAACCAGTAGGGGATTACCCAGTTCCGGGAGCTTGCTGGTGGTAGAGGCCGATCCTGATAGAGCTAAAGAACTAAGACACGTGCTGCGGGGGCATCAAGATTTATTGATCTGTGAAAATGTGTTGACAGCTGACAACGGAGTCATGGTACAATGGAACTATTTTAATGATGCCAGATTTAGTGGGCCTATTGGCCAAGCACAATTACAAGAGCGCTATCCAAACCTACAGCTAATTCGTCAAGAACTACGCTGTGGACGAAGCCTTGGGGACCTGCTTGACAGTTGGGCACCTCGCCTCAGAGATTTGGCTATGTCTCAGCTGCACCTCATACTGCGTCAAGGGGATCCGCTGGCAGCACTGACCGGTCTAGGGCCTTGGCTCAGCCAACTAGAAACTGTTCAGTTGATGCTGGCCTGGCCAGCAGAAACTATGCGACAAGTTGAGACATGGCTCGGGCAGCATAGTCTTCGACAAGATCCGCACATTCCAACATTGTGGAAACTTGATCCGATTGCGAAGAGAGACTGGCTGCTGAATGAGAAAGAGAAGGAGAAGCAAGCCCTGCTTGATGCGAACCAGCAAATCAAAGTTGAATGTAAAGAGATGCAAGCCGAAAAGGACCTTCTACTAGAAAAAGTAGAAAAGCATTCGGCAAATTTGGACAAACTAATACAGACCCAAGCTCTCACAGTAGCAGACTTGCAAGAATCCCAAGCCGCTAACGAAAAACTTAGGCTTCAACTAGAGAACCACCAAGATGAATGCCGAAAGTTGTACAAAGAAAAATCTGATTTATTGAAAAAACTCGAGACAGCAGAAGCAGCTGAGCTCGACAGCAATCAAGCCTTGCAAAGCATCTTCCCCATGCATCTCTACAGGGAGGAAAACATTGATCTTAGCGATTACGATGAAAACATGCTTCTACTCCACTTTATACAAAATGGTCGACAAGAAGGTCGCCTGAAGAGCTATCAAGAACTTTATTCAGAATGGAAGTCAAGTCTTAAGCAATGCGAAGATGCCGAAATCAAATTAGAGCAGCTTGAGGCACAATTTGGACTGGTTCAACTACAGCTCGAAACGATGAAAGATCTATTTGCAAGATTAGCAGACAGACAGGAATCGCAACGGCATGAAAAAAAGGAATGAACGATATCCTTTTACTGACGACTTCAGCGGCCTGGCGAAAACTCAATCGCCTCTGCACTGATGCCTATCAAAGACAAGAGACCAGAAAAGATAGAGCTAAGTTTCATGCCATTAATTATCTAAGCCTAGCCCCCTACTCAACGTCAGACGGTCGCCCTGATCTAACAGAAGTGGCCTACGAAGATGCCGATGCAGCCTGCAACCTATCCCTCTATAGGGCAAGTTTACTATTTACTTACAAGCATGTCATTAACAAAGACTATCAAAAAGCACACGAAGAATGCAACCATGCAATTACCTACTTACAAGAAGGTCTAAACCTTTTAGGAGTCACAACTGAGACAAAGCAAAATGATCTAACAGCAAGGGCACGCTGTTTCGTCAATAGTCTTGCTAGCCAAGCCGAGCTTGAAGAGGCGAGAAAAAAAAACAAAATAGCTTCTCGCCTTTTTTTTGTTCTTGGCATGCACAGAAGCGGCACATCCGCGCTCACCGGTATGCTGGCTAAAGCGGGCTTTTCCATGCCTTCAGATTTAATGCCCGCGACTGACGCAAATCCAAAGGGCTACTGGGAATCAGTGGGTATCATGCGTCTCAATGAAGACTTCCTTGCAGGTATGGAAAGCCATTGGACTTCCTCCTTACCCCTGCCAACAGGATGGAGCCAGAGTATTAACTGCCGTGAGTGGCGAACATCCCTGATCAACATTATTTCTGAATCGTTTAGGGGGGAAGAGCTACCGACCATCAAAGACCCAAGGTTTTGCACGCTGATTTTAGGCCTTGAACCATGGCTTGAATCTAGAATAATTGAGCCCAGCTTTTTAGTGCCGATAAGGCATCCATTGGAAGTTTGCAACTCTCTAAGAAAAGCGGAAGGAATCGAACTTAACAAGGCCTTGCGTCTATGGATCAAATCAATTTTGCTAACTGAAGAGGCAACACGCGGATACACAAGGATATTTATCAGTTTTGACAATCTTATTCAGAATCCAATTAATGTCCTGGAGGCGTGTCTGCAGCTCGTGGAGAATACCGCTGATCCTCAAATTCCAGAAAGAAAGGCGGATCGTCTAAATCTTGTCAGAACTGAATCCATCAGTCTTGCAACAGGATTTATCGAAAAAAGACTGAAACGTCAAAGGGCAGTGATCTCTGAGAGAGACATTATGGAAGTTCATAATGTTTACAATACAAGACTTATCAAGTTGGCGGAGAAAGTGTATCTGGCTATTCTTGACAACATAACGGATGACAAAGCCATCTCCAAAGCAATTGGGAAGTTAATGCCAAGTTTATCACTTGCCATAGGCTGAGGAAAGGAGAAAACGGGAGAAGATCACGACCAGCTTGAGATAACTCAACAGGTATGTCCGGTAGTTCTTCGTGCAGTGCTGGATTGCTCGTCGCGGAACCAG
>JBBASD010000013.1:0-26920 GCA_040399485.1 Cyanobium sp.
GCCTCACGGTGCTGGAGGCCAACCGCAGCCCCTCCGGCCGACCCCTGCTGGTGGTTTCGAATGAGGTGTCAAACACTCTCGACTACGTCGATCTCACCGACCTGGTGAAATCCAGCGGAGCCGTTAGCGCCGGCGCCTTCACTGCCACCATGCTCAAGGATGTGGCCGGTGGTGACAGCCTGCAGATCAGCAGCCTGATTACCAATGGGGAGGTGACCAACGGTCTGCAGGCCGGCAGCAGCGTCTTCACCCCAGTGGGCATTTTTGATGGCCTCGGCGCCTACGACAACCTAGATGGCACCTACAGCCTGCTGGTGAACCACGAGCTTGGCAACACCAATGGCTACCAATATCAGGTGCAGGTGAAGGCCGGCTCAGCTGCCGCCACCACCCAAACCGTGACCGGTGCCAGAATCAGTCGCTTCGTCGTCGCCAAGGACATCGACGGCAATACTGCCAATGGCTACCAGTCGCGGCTGCTGGCCGGTGGGGTGGCCTACGACCAGGTGATCAGCCCCAATGCCAGCTTCAGCCTCGGCAGTGGCATCAACCGCTTCTGCTCGGCCAACCTGGTCCCGGCGGGCCAGTTTGGCGGCAGGGGCTTTGTGGACAGCCTTTATCTAGCTGGTGAGGAAACCAGCAACGGCCGCTTCTTTGCCCTGGACCCCAGCAGCTCCAAGCTCTACCACGTGCCTGCCTTTGGCCTTGGCGGCTGGGAATCGGCCACCGCCGTGGATACCGGCAATGCCAACACCGTGGCGGTGCTGCTGTTTGACGACACCTCCGGCACGCCGAATTATCTCTATCTCTGGGTTGGCAGCAAGAGCGCCGGCAGCAGCGATCTGCTGGAGCGCAACGGCCTTGCCGCCAACAGCGGTTCGCTGTATGCCTGGAAGGCCGATGCCATCGCCAACACCCCTGCCGGTGTGGCCGGTGTGGCCCTCAATACCGCCATCAGCGGCGGCTGGGTGAGCCTCGGCAGCGGCAGCCAGATCGCCGCCCTGACCACCGCCGCTGCCCTGCGCAGCCTGGCCTCCAGTGCCGGCGCCATGCAGTTCACCCGCATCGAGGATGGCGATGTCAACCCCAGCACGGGCCGTCAGGTGGCCTTCACCACCACCGGTGGTAGCGGTGCCGATCTCTATGGCAACACCCAGATCCTGGATCTGGCGTCCAGCTTCGCAACCGATGGCCTGCTGGCCAGTGGCGCCAACACCTCCTTGCGGGTGGTTGCCGATGCCGATCGCCTCACCGGCACCGCCCGCCAGGGGGGAATCCGCAATCCCGACGGCCTGGCCTGGAGCGCCAATGGCTCCCTCTACGTGCAGGAGGACCGCTCCCTGCTCAACGGCACTGACGACGGCCGATTCGGCAGCCAAGAGGCCTCGATCTGGAAGGTTGACAGCATCACCGGCGACGCCGTGCGCTGGGCCCAGATCGATCGCTCCGCTGTCCCAATCGCCTATGGCCAGAGCGATTCCTTCCCTACCGACATCGGTAACTGGGAATCCTCCGGCATCCTCGATGTTTCCTCGCTTTACGGAGCTGCAGCTGGTAGTTACTTCCTGAGTGATGTACAAGCCCATAGCCTCACTAACGGCAACATCGTGGGCCCCCAGTACCTGGGCGAGGGAGGCCAGATCAACTTGATTCAAGTCGTTCCGACTATCTGAGACCCCATCAGAGATCTGCTGCCCCCGCCTCACCTTCCCGTCATTTACCTAGCTCGAGAGCGTTCTTCCCATGTCATTGGTATTGCGTCTTCCTGGCCTGCGCCGCCGCGTCTCGCTCCTGGCGGCCCCCCTGCTATGCGCCGGGCTGGTAGCGGCTTCCCAGGCGCCCGCCCAGGCCCTCAGCATCAGCCCCGCCCTGCAGGCAATCAGCCCCGGCAGCGTCGGCGGTGACCCCGGCTTCAGCGGCTCTCTGGGCTACAACTTCAACCTCAGCCAACCCTATGCCGTTTCGGCCCTCGGCTTTTACGACGAATTAGAGGATGGTCTGCTCAGTTCCCACATGGTGGGCATCTTTGATGCCACCAGCCAGGCGCTGCTGATCAGTGGCACCGTGCCGTCCGGTTCCAGCAGTCCGCTGCTCGCCGGTTTCCGCTGGCTGTCAGTGCCGCAGCAGGTGCTCAACGCCGGCTCCTACGTAATCGCCGCCACCAGCTCTGGAGATCCTGCCAGTTTCGATCCCTTCATCTTCGAGGGCTTCGATCCCGTCGTGAGTGCTGGCTTCAGCCTCGGCACCGCCTCCCTCGCCCAGGCCGGCAGTGGCTCCATAGTGGCCTTCCCCAACACTGATGAGGGCCTCCCCTACGGCTTCTTCGGTCCCAACTTCGCCAGCCAGCCGGTCCCTGGCCCCTTGCCCGTGCTCGGGGTCGCTGGCTCCCTGGCCTGGAGTCGCCGCTTGCGCTGTCGCCTGAGGGCCAGCCGCCAGGCTGCCAGTCGCCAGGCCCGCGATTAGAGGCTCGTCAGCGGCGATCGGTCTTTTGCGGCAACTGCCACTGCCCTGTCCGTGAGCCCTCCGGTGCAACTGCTCTGATCTCTGCAGATACGGTCAGCGTTCACTACAAACCCGCGCAATATCACCCTCGCTATAAAGCGGCACCGGCGCCGCCGGATCACTCTCCTGGAGGCGCTTCATCTTGGTGAGGTAGTGGGCGGCACCAATACTGTTGGCCACTTCGATGCGGGCCTGACCGCGGCTGTTCTGCCAGGACTGACAGGCCCCCAGCGTGTCGAAGGCCCAACCGGGCCGCAGGTCGCCTGCCATAACCAGCGCCAGGATCAGGGCCTGAGTCAGGGCCGCAAACGTAGTTGTGAGTGGTGCTTTGGCTCTGGTCCTGGCTGTTGCTGCTGCCGGAATCCTGGCTTTGGCTGTTGCCCTGGCCTCCCCTTTGCCGCTGCGGAGTTTCGGGTCCGAGGGGCCCAGCCAGCAGCCACTGGCGAGGGGCGCGACATGGCGCACCTGGTGGGGCCGGCCGAGGTAAACCCAGGCGCCACGGCCGTCTTCCAGGTTCAGCCAATGGCGCTGATACAGCCGCGGCGCCCCCTCATAACGGTCCAACGCCGCCAGGTCGGCCTCGCCTACGCCATAGAGCTCCCCTTGGATGCGTCCCTCACCAAGGACCGCCATCGGGAAAGGACCGAGATCGTGCAGGCAGGCGCCCGGCAGCCAGGCCTGCCCCAGCCAGGGAAGCCCCTGCAGCAGGTGATGGTTCCGCTGGCCGCGTTTGAGGCTGCCATAGACAAATAGCAGCGGTTGGGACTCGTCCCCCTGGCTCATGGCAGCCGGCGCTGATAATGGCAGCTGCGATTGTTCAAGCCTCCATGACCACCGCCCTGCTGCTGGCCCTGGCCGGCTCCCTGATTTTGATGACCCTGATCGTGCAACGGCTCAACAAGGCTTCCAACTGAAAATCGCCCAGCCATGGCCCTAGAGCTGGGGAGCCTGGAAGGTGTCGCAGCTGTTGATGTCACCGCTGCGCAGCCCGGTGATGAACCAACGCTGCCTCTGGGCTGAGGTGCCATGGGTGAAGGATTCTGGCCGCACCCAACCGGTGCTCTGGCGCTGCAAGGTGTCATCGCCGATGCGGGCGGCGGCATTAAGGGCCTCCTCCAGGTCGCCCTGCTCCAGGGTGCCGCGCTGGGTCTGGGTTTGATGGGCCCATACCCCCGCAAAACAATCGGCCTGCAGTTCGAGGCGCACTGAAAGTTGGTTTGCCTGGGACTGGGGTATGCGCCGCTGCATGGCTTGCACCTTTTGGTCGATGCCGAGCAGGTGCTGTACGTGGTGGCCGATTTCGTGGGCGATTACATAGGCCTGGGCAAAATCACCGGGGGCCCCCAGCTGACTGCGCAACTGGCGATAGAAATTGAGGTCGATATAAACCTTCTGGTCATTCGGGCAGTAAAAGGGTCCGGTCGAACCGGCCGCCCGGCCGCAGGCTGAATTGGCGACCCCATCAAAGATCACCAACTTGGGCGAGCGATAGGTGCCGCCGTTGTCGCGGAAGGCCTTGCTCCAGGTGTCTTCAGTGTCGGCCAGCACCACCGAGACGAAGTCCGCCAGTTTGTTATCCGCAGGCGTCTGCTGGCGGGGACTGCTCATCGAGACAGGGGCACCCCCCATGCCCATGCCGCCTCCCCCTAGCTGCTGCAACACCACAAAGGGATCACCGCCGAGCAGGGCCACCACCAGGGCCAGGATGATGCCCAGAATTCCGACCCCGCCGGCCAGTACAGGTCCGCCCATGCCGCGGCGATCCTCAACGTTGTCACTCCTTCGGCCGTCAGACCAGCGCATGGGGATCCTTCGCCGTTGCAGGCGGCAGTGCTTTCAATCGAGAGAGTCTGTCATCAGATTTCCGCCGCGGCCCGTTCGACCAAGCGGCGGGCCACGGCCTGGACTCCGGTATGGGCGTAGGTGTCGGTGAAGGCATCAAGGAAAATCGCCAGTTGCTCGAAGCCTCCGTGCCAGGGGCCGATGGTGGTTTCCAGGGCCCGCACGCTGCGCTGAGCCGTGAGGCCGAGCTGGGAGGAGAAGCCATCGGCCCAGCCCACCCATTGATCAACACTGCGGCGCAGGAAGCTGAGATGGGCCTGGTCCCCGCGGCCGGGAATCAACCCGGCCATGCCCACATAGGCGGGCAGCTGGCGCAACTCGTGGCTGGCCACCCGACCCAACAGACCATCGAGGCGTTGCAGGGCCTGGTCCCCCAGGGGCAGGAAGGCATCGAAACAGACCAGGGCCGCCATGCGCACCCGGGCCTCGCTGGTGTATTCGGCGAGGGAAGCGCCGAAGTCGGCGAAACTGTCGCCCGGCAGGCCGTTCACCTGGGTGAAGGCCAGCATCTCCGCCGCCACCTTGAGGCTCAGATCCGCCGCCTGCAGGGTCTCGTTGGCGGGGGTGAACAGGGTGAGGCGTTTGACCAGGGGCAGGGCGCCAGCGACATTGGCCAGCACCCGCAGGCCGCCGGCCGCCTTCTGGGAGCGGTTGACGGCGTCGTAGAGGCTCAGGGCCCGGGCATAGCCCTCATGGCGGGCGCGACTGAGCACGTCGGCCCGTTCCCGCACCTGGCGGGTGAGGTCGGGATCGGTACTGCCCAGCACATCATGGATCAATTCCTCGGCGCTGGTGATGTTGGTCCAACCTCCCGGCACCAGGGTGCTGATGCCCCGCAGCGCCAGCACGGTGAGGTTGCGGTGGGGCAAGCGCTCAAGACGCTCAAGAACGGTGGTGCTCATGCGGCGGGGGTCAGAACGGCGGTCTGGCGGTGGGCAGCGGCCCGAGCGGCCTTGAGGGCCGCCAGCATGTTGGCGCTGGGTTGGATTGGGGAGCCTGGAGTGGCGCTGCCGCTGCTCTGGGCCGCCGGAGGCTGGGCCGCCAGGCTGCGCCGGGCTGCGGGCGACTGGCCGGCCAGGCTGGGAGCCTGGGGCTGGGCTTGCGGTAATGCCTTGGGGGCCGAGGCGGGGTTGAGGGCGGCCAGGGCCTGGAGATTGAAGGCCCCCAGTAGTTCATGACGCTCATCGGGGCTCAGCCCCGCCCCCTGGCCCAGCACCTTCACCTGGAAGCGGTCGGCCACCAGCAGGGCACTCGATTGGTCCCCCTGCTCCACCAGCGGCCAACCCCCAAGAGTGCTGCCGCTGCCGCTGAATTTGGCCCGGCTGGCGGGGGAGCTGGTCACATCCGAAATCGAAAGCAGGGCCCGCACCTCATCTCCCTGCTTGAGACGGGCCTGGCTGAAGCCCCGTTTCTCCTGGGTGAACACTATTTTTTCACCCACTTGCGGCTCCGGGAATAGCCGGTTCAAGGCGGTGCCATTGACCACCAGACGGTTGGGCACATCGGCCACGGTGCCACCGGGCAACCAGGAACGGAAGGGCAGCACAAAAAAGGCACCCAAGACGAGACCGGCGACCAGGAGCAGACCCAATCCCCAGGACAAGCGTCGGGACATGAAAACGACCAAGGGGGCTGGAACCTTAGTAGCAGGCCGGAGCCGCCCCCGCACCGCCCTTCGGCCCTGGGTTCGTCATCAGCAATGATCCCTGCCTTGGCTCGATCAGATCTCAGAGCTGGGGCAGGCCGACCAACTGCAAAGAAAGGTCCCACATGTTGGCGGCCGTCTGGGGATTGCTGGCCTTATCGGAGAGTTCCTGACTGAATTGGCGTCCGTCCTTGCGCTGGCGATTGCCCCAGCTCCAGTGGACTCCTGAAACCGCGAATTCGGGATCGGCAACCACCTGGGCGACCCGTTCACCGGCCATGGCCTGGCTGACATAGCCGCCGGTCACGTTCTTTTGGAACCAGGGGAAGATGACCTGGAAGGCCTCGGGCGTGTCGCGGAACAGGGGAGAATCGGCGACGCAACCCGGATAGAGAGAAGTAAACACAATCCCAGTGTCTTGATGCAGGCGCCGATGCAATTCCTGAGTGGTGATCATGTTGCACAGCTTGCTGTCCTTATAGGCCTTACCAGGCTTGAAGGGCTTGCCATCGGCCATGCTCACCGGCGCCAGGAAACCGGCACGAAAACCAGCTAGATCGCCCAGATCGGCTGGGGCAGGGATGGGGATCTTGCCCCCGAGCTCTTTGGAATTGGCGGTCACCGTTCCCAGGATCACCAGACGACGGGAGGGATGGTTGGAGCGCTCCAGGTCGGGCAACAGACGCTGAATCAACAAAAAATGACCCAGATGGTTGGTGGCCATCGAGATTTCGTAGCCCTGGGGTGAGCGCTCGGGCTGCTTCAGCCTTGGCTTGTAGACGGCGGCATTGACCACCACCGCATCCAGGGGGCGTCCGGTGGCCTGCACCGCAGCTACCAAACGGTTGACGCTGTCGAGATCGCCCAGATCGACCGCCAGGTGGGTGACGGCTGCATCAGGGATGGCCAGGGCCTGCTGGGCCCGGCGGGCTTTGGCCGTATCGCGGCAAGCCATCAGCACATGCCAACCGCGGTTCACCAAGGCCTGGGTCGCAAACAAACCAACCCCCGAGGAGGCCCCGGTGATCAGCACCGTGCCGGGACTGCTGGCCCCAGGGGGGACCGGGGCCGGCGAAGGGGCGGTTTGCTCACCGGGGATCGGGGGCATGGGGGAAGGGGAAGGGGCGAAAAAGCGGTCCGTGGAACCGGACCTGGGCGAGGCCCGGCCGCAAGTTCAATTCCCCCCAAAATCGCCTGGCTGAGCCAGCCCACTCGTCCCGGTAGGTGGCACCGTGGCGCCGCCCGTCCGGGCGGAGGCCAGGGGGCCTGGGGATCGCTGGGGGGCGGGATCCTTGGCGCTGTAGGGGGCCTTGGCGGGGGCGGCAGGGGGTTGCCAGACCACCCGCAGGCGGTTGGGGGCAATCCACTGGCTTTGTTCCCGGGCCAGGGTCTTCTCCCCGGATATCAGGAACAGACGGTCAAAGCGTTGTTGGGCCTTGGTGAGTTGGGCGGTCTCGATCTGGAGCACAGCCGCCAGCTCGCCTTGCCGGTCCATGCGGGCCTGATAGGCCGAAGCGACTCGGACCAGGCTGACGCCAGTGACCATCAACAGCCCAAGCTTGACGCCAAGGCCAATCAGGCTGCAGAGCAGATCCTGCTTGCCCAGGTGGGCGGGCCCTACCTGAGCCCTGGGCCTGGGGGCCCCGGCGGAGGGGGGCTTGCTGCCGCCTGACTGGCGGGCCCGTTGTCGGGACGCGGAGCCGGCGGGATGGGGGTGCTCGCTGGTGGAGGAGCGACCCGAGCGGCGGCGGGACTCAGGGGCGGAATCGAGGGATCGGGGGGAACGGGATCGCACCGGACGGGCCTCGGGTCATAAGGGACCGCTTCTAGCGGGCCCGGGCCCCATTGCCAAGGCCCCCGACCTCAGGCTTTGTAGAGACTGAAGCAAAGCCGAACGGCAAGCACTCCGGCGTGGGCGGCCACCACCAGGGCGATCAGGATTTGGGCCTGGGTGAGCGAGGTGACCATGTCTTGCAGATTAAAAACGGACCGCCCCATTCTTCGGCCTCAGCTGGCTACGGTCCAGCCTTCGCCGAGGCCCTGTCACAGCTCTTGATGGCATCGCCCCCACCCGCCCCCTGGGCCACGGCCCTCGAAATCGGGGCCCTCGACCTCAATAGCCTGGCGCCACTGGCCCAACGGCCAGCGCAGCAGCTCCTGGCGCTCTCCGGCCAGGTGCAGCTCTCGCTGGAGTGGCCCCGGCCGCCCGACGATCCCCGCGAGCTCTCCGAGATCCCCGAGGTGAGGTTGTGGTGCCTTAGGGCCGATGCCCTTTATCCCTGGTTGCCCCTGGTGCTGGAACGGAGCCAGGGAACCCTTACACGGCATGTGGCCATGCTGCTGCCCCACAGCTTCAGCCGCACCGAGGGCATCCGCTTTGCCCCCGACAGCCTCGAACTGTGGATCAGCCATCGGCTCTTCCTCCTGGACCACTGGGCCCAGGCAGAGGATCTCGACTGCCGCCAGGGACTGGGCCAGATGGCGGCCGTGCTCGGCTTTGAGCTGGCGCCTTCCTTCTGGGCGGCCCTCAGCGGGGCCTGACGGCGTGGCCAGCCAGTCCCGCCGCCCGCCCCCATGGGCTGCCCCTGACCAGGGGACGCCGCGGCCCAGGGTGGGTTTGCTGCCGCCCAGTCGGCTGCAGGGGACCTGGCCCATGGCTATCGACAACTGGCTGTTGGACAGCGCCTTGGCGACCAGGGCCGCCGCCAGCGAGGCAGAGCTCGCATCTGGTTGTCTGCCAGCCGGCCTGGCGGGCACGCTGCGGTTCTACCAATGGCCGCGACCCACCCTCTCGCTGGGTTTCCATCAGCAACGCCTGCCGGCCCATTGGCTGGAGCTGGCGGCCGCGGGGGTGATGGATCTGGTGCGCCGCCCCAGCGGCGGCAGGGCCGTCCTGCATGGGGGCGATCTCACCTATGCCCTGATCTGGCCTTCGCCACCCCCCCAGCGGGCCGAGGCCTATCGGCGGGCCTGCCGGTGGCTGCAGCGGGGATTCGCCGCCATTGATCTGCCGCTGGGATTTGGCGAGGCCGCCATCAACCGGGATCGGGACAGTTGCTTCGCCACCAGCACCGCCGCCGACCTAGTCCATGCCGATGGCAGCAAGCGCATCGGCAGCGCCCAGCTCTGGCGCCGCGGCGCCCTGCTGCAGCACGGCAGCATTCTTATCCAGCCCCAGAGGGCCCTATGGCGCGAGCTCTTTGGCGTTGATCCCCCCGTTTTGCCCGATCTACCGGTGACAACGGCGGAGCTGATCAGCCTGCTGGTGGCCCAGGCCCAGCTCCATTTGCCCCAGGCCGAAACGGACGATCAAGGCGTGGAACTGGTGAGGGTGGAGCAGGCCGCCATGCCATGGCACGCCATCGCCGCCCAGCGCAGCGCCTATCAAGTCGTTGGCGCCTCAGCCCCCTGAACCTCGCCGCTGCTCAACATGGAACGGGCCACCTGGGCCAGGGCCAGACCCATGGGGTAGGCATTGTGGCGTCGGGCCAAGGCCAGTAATGGGGGAGGGATGCGGACCCCAAGCCGGCTGAAGACCACCTCACCCAAATCGGGACGTTCGAGGGTGCCCGTTGGCAGGCCCGCCGGGCTCAGCACCAGAAGCCTGCTGACCTCAGGGTCATCCAGCCGCAGGACGGCCTGCCAGAGGGGAGCCTGCTCGGGGATCGACGGCAGGGTGGCCAGGGGCTGGGCATGGTCACCGATGCGTTCCCCGTCCCAGCGCTGGACTGGCAGGGATTGCAGGGGAGCATCGTCGATGACCCCCTGCCAGCGGCCCCGGTCACACACCAGGATCCAGGGGGGCAGGCCCGGGACTTCAGCGGGACCGGGTACCGCAGAACCGGCTAGCGCAGGTTCGACTGGCTGGAGTCGCTGCTGACTTAATTGGCGCAGGCTGGCGCTCGCCTCAACCACCCGAAAGCGGCGGCGGCTGGCATCGGCGACCCGCAGTTCCTTCAGCACGGTCTGGAGACGCAGGAGCTGGGACTGTCTACTGGCGGCCCCCAGGCCGAACCAGCCGAGCACCAGCAGCCAAACTCCCGACCCCCCCAGGCCTTTGAGCAGCATCCAGGTGCCCAGGCCCAAAGCCATCAAGGACAGGAAGCGGCCGCAACCATTTGCCACCTGGATGCCCCGGCGCTGGCTGCCGCTGATCTGCCACACCAAAGCCTTGAGCAGCAGACCGCCATCGAGGGGGAGGCCGGGAAGCAGGTTGAAAAGGGCCAGGGTCAAATTCAGCAAACCCAGTTGCAGCACCATCTGGCCAAGGCCAGGGGCCAGCTGGGCCGCAGGGACGCGCAGAGCGAGTAACAGGCAGGCCAGGGCCAGGCTGACGGCCGGACCCGCCGCAGCCACCAGGGCCGCCCCCATTGGGGTGGCACATTCGCGATCCACGCTGGCAACACCACCCAACAGAAACAGGGTGATGCTGCGCACCTTCACCCCCTGGCTTAGGGCCACCAGGGAATGGCCCAGCTCATGCAAAAGCACTGAAGCGAAAAGCAGCAGGGCCGTCAGGAAAGCCAGGCCCCAAGCCATCAGTTCGCCACCGCTGCCAGCAGGGTGATAGTTGCGCTCAAAGGCCACCGTGGAGAGCAGCAGGATTACCAGCCAAGTGGGGTGAATACGCAGGGGAATGCCCCAAATACGGGCTATCTGCCAACCTTCAGCCATGGTGATCGTTCGGGGAGAGAGTCTTCGGCAGACCTATAAAGGTTGCCATCTTGACCTGAGGCGCTTGCCGCTGTTGAAAATCTGCGGCCTGAGTCAACCCGACCAGGCTGCCGCCATCGCTGGCATGGGTGTAGCTGCGATTGGGGTGATCGCGGTGGAGTCCTCGCCGAGGTTTGTGCCGCCGCAGCTGCGGGCCGAGCTGTTTTTGGCGGCCAAAACCGCCAGGCCCTCCTGCCTTGGGGTACTGGTGGTGGCCGATCCCCAGACAGCGGATCTGGACTGGCTTGGCTGCGGCCAGGGCCATGACATCCTGCAACTGCACGGCCAGGAAAGTGCCGAGCGTTGCCAGGAATTGCGCCTTGGCTTGGGTGTCAAGGTTTGGAAAGCCCTGAGGCTGCGGGATCGCAGCGATCTGGCCCGGGCCGCCCACTACGCCCAGCATGTGGATGGGTTGCTGCTGGATGCCTGGGCGGCCGACCAACTTGGCGGTACGGGACAACGGTTGCCCTTGGATTGGCTGCAGGGGTTCAAGCCTGAGGTGCCGTGGTGGCTGGCGGGTGGAATAACCAGCCACGTAGTTGCAGAAATTCTCTCCCAGGTGCGACCGGATGGTCTGGATGTATCCAGCGCCGTCGAAAAAAGCCCCGGAGACAAGGATCTCCAGAGGGTTTCGGACCTGGTCAGAGCCGTTGATCACTGCGGAAACACGATAGGTTCAATAACCGATTAATGATTCCTGCTGCTTGACAAGCTCGAAGAATTCTTGCTTGAGACTTGGATCATTACGGAAATCACCACGAACTACTGAGTTGACCATGCTGGTCTGGGGCTCTTTTACTCCCCGCCACTTCATACAGTAGTGCTGAGCCTTGAGCAGAATGGCAAGGCCCTGGGGTTTGCACAGTTCTTCGATCTCATTGGCGAGGATAATCACGGCCTCCTCCTGGATATGGGGCCTGGAAAAGACCCAATCGGCGATTCGTGAAAATTTGGAAATGCCGATGACGTTCTCGCCGGGCTTAATCCCTATCCAGCAATTGCCCATAATGGGAACTAGATGATGGGAGCAGGCGGAGCGCACGCTGATAGGACCAACAGTATAAATCTCATCGAGGTCTTTTACGTTAGGGAAACTTGCCACCTTGGGCTGGGGTAGATAACGGCCCTTAAACACTTCCTGGAGATACATCCGAGCAACGCGCTCGGCCGTTTCTTCCGTATTGTGATCATTGTCGATATCGATTACAAGACTTTTTAGCATCTCACGCACTTTCCCGGCTACTTCAATCTCAAGATGCTCAAGCTCTCCGGCCTCGATGTGTTCGGAAATATTGTCATTAGCAAAAAACGGAACCCCTTGCTGCTGAAGGCGATTCTTGATTCTCTGGCTGACGGGAATCAGCAAGGAGTCAGAATTCTCCTGCCTGCTGGTCGGGTTGGTGGGGAGCGTCGATGTCATGGGTTTTATCGGATGTGGCCGGCTGCAGGCATAGACATTGATTGATGTCCTGATCTTGAGCAGTTAGGCCAAAAGAAAAATGGCTTGAGAGTGCCAGGTCATTCCAAAGCATGGCACGGCTTCGCAAGAAATGTGGTCGTCCAACAGAGGCTGGGGGGAGGGGTGTCCGAACCAGACCCGATGTTGACTCCTTGCGGCCTAGGGGCCCAGCGGGTTGTCAGCCCCCACCCCCTCAATGAATCGCCCAATGGCCCGATACTTGCGGTATCGCTCAGCAACGAGTTCGGCAACGGGCAGGGCCGACAACTCGGATAACTGCAGGGCAAGGGCTGCTTTCAGGGATTCGGCCGCCTGGAGGGGCGCCCAGTGGTTGCCTCCGCAGGGTTCATTAAGAACGGCATCAATCAAACCAAGACGCAAAAGATCGGCCGCTGTAATCCTCAGGGCTTCGGCTGCAACGGGGGCCTTGGCCGCATCACGCCACAGAATTGAGGCACAGGCCTCAGGACTGGCCACGGTATAAACGCTGTGCTCAAACATCAGCAAGCGATCGGCCACACCAATGCCGAGGGCGCCACCTGAGCCTCCTTCGCCAATCACCGTGGCAATGATCGGCACCTCCAGCCGGAACATTTCCCTCAGGTTGACGGCAATTGCCTCTCCCTGACCCTGTTCTTCGGCCAGGACACCGGCATAGGCCCCTGGCGTATCGATAAAAGTAAGAATGGGCAACCGGAAACGGTCGGCGTGCTCCATCAGCCTCAGGGCTTTGCGATAGCCCCCCGGCGAAGCCATGCCAAAATTGCGGGCCACGTTTTCCTTCGTATCTCTTCCCTTCTGGTGACCCAGCATCACCACGGGCTGGTCACCGATACGGCCGATGCCGCCGACGAGAGCCCGGTCATCGGAACCACAGCGATCACCGTGCAACTCGATCCAGGAATCGCTGATCAGCTGGATGTAATCGAGGCAACTTGGGCGTTTGGGGTGGCGGGCCACCTGAATTTTTTGAGCCGGGCTCAGATGGCTGAAGATTTCCTCACGGCGACGGGCCGCAAGGGTTTCGAGCTGCAGGATCTGCTGACTGACATCCACTTCTGAATCCCTGGCCAACTGACGGATTTGCTCGATCTGTTCCTCCAGCTCGACCAGCGGTTTCTCAAATTCCAGCAGGGCGCGACGGGCCATGGGATCAAAAGATAGGAAGGCACTTGGAAAAATGGGCCCTAGACATTGACAAGGCGGGCGAGGGGCCGTTCCTCCAGCCCCAGTGGTTGGAAACCATGGCGAACGGAAGCGGCACCGATCCACTCCATGCGCTCCAAGCTGATGTTGTTGCGACCCCAACTGAAATTCGTGTGCTGGTCTTCGAAATCCAGGAGCATGGCCTCGGCGAAACAGGCGAACATCTGGCGCTGGGGATTCGTCATTTCTGCAACCGCCATCATCTGCCAGCCGATGTCACTGCCAAATTCGACGATGCCTCCCTTGACGACATGAATTCCTTCGCAAGCCACCTTGCTGTCAAGGTTCTTGGGATAGCCCCCATCCAACATCAAGCAGGGACGGTGCAGACGTTCCCGGTCGATGCTGAGGGTCTGGGGCAAACTCGCCACCCAGACCACGACGTCGGCCTGGCTCAAGGCCTCCTCCAAAGGAAGAATGCGACCTCCACCCAGTTCCAGCTGCAGCGCCTCAAGGGGGGCTTGCTGGCGGGCCACAAGCAATAACTCCGCCACTCCCGTGCGCTGGCTCAACCAGCTGCAGACCGCACTACCGATGTCACCCGTGGCCCCGACCACCGCTACGGACGCCTTGGCCAAATCAATGCCAATGCTGGGGGCGAGGGTCTCTACCTGACGACAAATAACCCAAGCCGTATGGGTGTTGCCGGTGGTGAAACGCTGCCAGTCGAGGGTGGTATTGCGAATGTGCTGCTGTTGCAACAGGTTGAAATTCTCGAAAATTATCGAGGTGAACCCCCCCAAGGCTGTGATATCGAGGCCACTTTTCTGGGCTAGTTCCATGGCATTAAGAACCTTGCGACGGGCGGTTTTAAAACGTCCGAGCATTTCCGGAACAAACACCGAATCGATATAAGCCCCCTCAATTTGCTTGCCCGTCGGGCTCGTCACCGTGATGCGTTCGACGAGCTGGGGGGGAGCACTGCACCACATGTCCAGATCGCCTTTGGCGTACTCCTCATAGCCAAGCAAGCTGGCTTTGTTGCGAGCCTCTTCCAGATTGGTGGAGTGACCGATGAGGCCGAACATGGGCAGTCTTGCTTGAAAGATGTGGCGACTGGTGACAGCAGAGCTGTTGCCAGCCGCCCATCCTGGCATGGGGTGTCAGTTGGACGGGCTTAACCCACTAGGGCTGCGGCAGCCAGGCGGGCGATCTCTTTAGAGCTAAAGCCAATTTGGGTGAGGGACTCTTGGTAGGCAATCAGAAAATCTTCGATCAAATCTTCCTTGGCCATACCCAAAGCGGCGGCATCGGCAGCGACCCGATCAAGCATGCGACGCACGTGGGGCAGGTTGGCGCGGTTGGCGGCCTGCAGTTCCTCACGGCACTCGTGGAGATGGGCCTTGAGCCATTCTTGGCCGTAGTTCAAGTGAGTATATTCGTCTTGAACGACCGATTCGGTGATTTTGCGGGCAAAGGGATCGGATACAGGAATATAAATGTGATAAGCGGATATGGCGAAGGCCTCGATTAATAGTGCTTGGATTAGCAGGCAAGTAACCACTTTGCCCTCGGCCAGAGCTGCCTGAAAGTTATCTCGTAATGGCGTAAAGAACTCCCGGGCAAAGTCCATATCAGCCTCAACCCCCAGATTGGCGCCGCAAGCGGTGAAACCCTTGAGGTGCTTCATCTCCATGCGAGCCAGCCGGCCCAGCTCCTCGGCCTGATCAGGCAGGAGGGTGCCAATCGAAATATAGTTGTCATGAGCTTCCTGTTCTCCCTCAATCACGATGGCGTTGATGCGGCTATAGGCATCCTTGTACTGGGCCGTCGTGAAATCTGGCAGCTCCTCAGCATCAACCCGGCTGGCCACTGCGGCAGAAGAGTTGGGTTCGAGGATCGGCATGGGCCCGTAGGTGATGAGTCTGTAACTGTAATCACCCCCGGGTTGCCATTGGTGGCCACTCACTGCGCAGCAAGCCATCGAGCCGGAGCCACCAGCCAGCCACCAGTCGCTCAAACAATTCAGCACCAAGGGATGGGGAGGCCCCCCGGGGATCGCCAATCACCCCACTGCGGCTGATCTCGGCCGTCAGCCAGGCACAGGGGGCCGCCCCTTCCAAGCTCCATCCCGGCGGGGCCGCCGCCTCGACACCCAGCCCATCTGGCTCGCGGCTGGCGCGGGTCTGTTGGGGTGCGAGGTGCAACATCAAGCTGGTCTCAGCCAGGCCGGCATGCAACCCCTCGCTGCGCTCCGGCTCGGGAATCAACGATCCCAAGCCCTCCAGACCCTTCCAGAGAAAACAGGGCAGCACGGCTAGATCGGGGCAGGCGGCATGGAGCTGGCGGGCCGCAGCTTCAAGCAGGGCGATCTGCCCCCCATGGGCATTCAGCAACACCAGCCGTTGGAAGCCGGCGGCTTGCAGGTCCCGGCCCACCGCCTCCACCAGGCCCAGCAAAAGCTGGGCCGGCAGGCTGATGGTGCCTGGAAAACCCCGATGCTCCGGAGAGAACCCCAGGCTCTGCAGGGGCAAACGCACTATCGGCAAATCCCCATCCAGCCGGGCCAGCACCGCATCGGCCACTCGGTCGGCAAAGAGGGCATCGGTGCCTAGGGGCAGGTGGGGGCCATGTTGCTCCGTAGCCCCCAGGGGCCAGAGCACGGTGCTGCCCTTTCTTTGGGCCAGCTGGGCGATTTCAGGCCATGGCAGGCAGTCGAGCCGACGCTCGGGGGCGGGCAACATCAGCTGGGGCATGCAAGGGGGGTCCTTACAGTGGCGTTTCACCAAGCCCCCCTGAGGCCATGACCGGAACTGGCAAGCCTGCGCCGCGTCAGCCCCGGATTCCCGCCCAACCCCCTAAGGCTCCCACTGCCGCGCCGCCGCGCCGCCCCCCCCAGGTGGTGATGTTGAAGCGTGAGGAAATCCCCGTCATCAAAAGCCAGGATTCCAGCGAGGCAGAGCCAGAGGCTGCGGCCGCTGCCGCAGCCAAACCTGTGACCTTGGTCGACCCCCCCGCAGCGCCGCCATCAGCTCCCAGCCGGCCCCCCCGGGGCGATGAAGATTTGTTCTCGACGGACGAACTGGAAGGGCTCACCATGGCCGACCTGCTCGGTCCGGCCAGCCAGGGGCGCCGCCAGTCCTCCCCGACGCGCGCGACCCCCGAGGTGGTTAAAACCCCATCCCGCACCGTGGATGACTTTGATTTTGATGAGGAAGCATTCCTCGCCGCCTTGGAGGAGAACGAACCCGTCGGCACCACCGGTGATGTCGTGCAAGGCAAGGTCATCGGCATTGAAAGTGACGGGGTCTACGTGGACATCGGCGGCAAGGCGCCCGGGTTCATGCCCAAAAAGGAATGTGGCCTTGGCGTGATTACCAACCTCAAAGAACGCTTCCCGGCAGGTCTGCCGATCGAGGTTCTGGTGACCCGGGAACAGAATGCCGACGGCATGGTCACCATCAGCGCCCGGGCCTTGGCCCTGCGCCAAAGCTGGGACAAGCTGCGCCAGCAGGAAAAGGACGGCAAAGTGGTTCAGGTCAAGATCAATGGCTTCAACCGTGGTGGCGTGACCTGTGATCTGGAGGGCCTGCGGGGCTTCATCCCCCGCTCCCAGTTGCAAGACGGCGAGCAGCACGAAGCCCTGATGGGCAAGACCATTGGGGTGGCCTTCCTGGAGGTCAATCCTGAGACCCGCAAACTGGTGCTTTCTGAGAAGAAAGCCGCCACGGCCGCCCGCTTCTCCCAGCTGGAGGTGGGCCAACTGGTGGAGGGCAAGGTGGTGGCCCTCAAGCCCTACGGTTTCTTCATTGACCTCGGTGGCGTCAGTGGCCTGTTGCACCAATCCAGCGTCACCGGCGGAGTCTTGAGGGATTTGCGCGAGGCCTTTGAGGTGGGCGAGTCGATCAAGGCCCTCGTCACCCAGGTGGACCCTGGCCGGGGTCGCATTGCGCTGAACACGGCCCTGCTGGAGGGTCAACCCGGTGAATTGTTGGTCGAGAAGGCGAAAGTGATGGCCGAAGCCGAGGATCGGGCCACCCGGGCTCGGTCCTTGATCCGTCAGCAGGAGCAATCGGCAGGATGAATCCTGGCTCCACCGCCCCCCGCCTCTTCCAGGAGGCCGACTGGGAAATTGATTTTTATTCCAGGCCCATTCTCGAGACCGATGGCCGCAAACGCTGGGAACTGCTGATTTGCTCAACCCCGGACGCCAACGCCACCACCAGCCCTTTCCGGTGGCTGCGGGATTGTCCCGCTGACAGTGTCAACTCGATCTGGCTGCGGGAGTCGATCGAAAGCGCCTTGGCCGCTGCCAGCGAGCAGGGCTTGGCCCCCCCGCGCCGCCTGCGCTGCTGGCGGGGTTCGATGCGGGCGATGGTGCAGAGGGCCAGCGATGGACTGGGGATGGAGCTTGTCGCCTCCCGCCGCTGCTACGCCCTGCAGGATTGGCTGCGGCAGCGGGAAAGGGACGTTTACCCCCAGCAGGAGGGGTATCTGGCCGGCCCCCTCGCCCCCGCACCCCAACCCCTACGGCCGCTGGCCATTGCCTTGCCAGAGGCCGCCCGGGGGGACCGCTGGAGCTGGGCCAGCCTGAACGCCGGTGCCCTGGCGGATGCCAGCGATTGGGAAGCTGGTTTCAGCGGCTTGCTGCCCTTACCCGAAGGCATCAACCCAGACACCCCCGTCCCCGGCCTGCGGCTGTTTAGCCAACGTCGCCCCCTGGCGATTGCCGGCTGGCTAGCCGGGCTGGAGCCGGTGCGGCTGGAAATCGAGGACGACCAACTGGTGCTTGAGGCGGGATTGGACGACCGCTGGCGTTTGGCCCGCCTGGAGGCGGCTGAAGCATCAGCAGCCCAGATCGCCTTTGCCGCAGCCCGGGAGCAAGCCGGAGGCCTGCAGTTCATCGCCGTGCAATCCGACCCGGACCAACCCCGGTTTGAGGGCTTCTGGATGCTGCGTGACCTGCCCGATGGCTGAGGCCAGTCCGGCCCCCTTTGACCGGCCCGATGCCGGCTTCAATGATCTGCCTGGCTGGACCTGGGTAGGCACCTATGGGGGCTGGTTTCTGCAAGCCGAGTGCTTGCGCGATTTTGAGCACGGCTTTTTTACACGTCAATGGCAGGGCCGCGAACCAGCCGAGCTGGCCGCCTTTGTCAGCGCCGGAGTCAGCGTGCACCGGCCCCAACAGATTCATAGCGCCCTGGTGTTGTCCGCCCGTGAAGCCAGCGCGGCACCCTGGCCCCAGGCAGATGGTTTAGTCAGCGATGCGGCGGGCCAGAGCCTGTGGGTATGTGGCGCCGACTGCACACCAGTTTTGATTGCCGATCCCGCCAGCGGTCGGGTCGCCGCCGCCCACGCCGGTTGGCGTGGCGTCGCTGGCCGCATCTTGCCCGAGGCCATAACCCTGCTCGAGCAGGCCGGCAGCCGCCGTCAGGACCTGCTGGTGGCCCTGGGACCGGCCGTTAGTGGTGCGCATTATCAGGTGGAGCGCCGGGTGAGCCTGGAGGTGGCAGCCTCGCTGCATCCGCCCGGAGCGCTGGCGGGCCAGGGGGTAGGCGGCCTGGAGGAACTGCGGGCCTGTGGGGCCTTGGGCGCCGATCCCCAAGCCGACCGCGACCGCCTGGATATTCGGGCCGCCACGCTTCGGCAGCTTGCAAATGCAGGCATTGACCCGCAACGGGTCAGTGTCTGCCCCCTATGCACGGTGGCCGAGCCGCTGCTGTTTCATTCCTGGCGGCGCGATCAGGTGAAGGCTGTGCAATGGAGTGGCATCGTCGCCCAGGGCTGAAATCAGCCTGACAGAATCAGCCAGTGAGAGGGTCACGATGGCTACCAGAGACTCTTGGCATTCGCTGCGACTGCTCCGTTTGACAACCGGCGTTGCAGTGATCATCAGCAATGAGCAGTTCAGCAAGAAACCACAGACGACTCCACACACCTTCGCGGCTGGAAAATTTGAGCTGCGACGCTCTTTCTGCTGATGAGACTAGCTCTGTTGCCGACACGATTTCAGCAACTGGCATGGCGAAGCAACAAGAAAATCTGGGCAAGACCTTGCGCAAAGGACCCAAGACAGGAGAAAATGCAGTTGTTGCATTTTCACACCATGCTTACGGGATCTGATCTGCTGGCCAAGGTCAAGGAGCTGGGGGATGTCAGCAAATCCGACCTTGTTCGGTCTTGCGGCTATGTGTCCACCAAGGCTGATGGCAGCGAACGCCTCAATTTCACGGCCTTCTATGAAGCCCTTCTCAATGCCAAGGGAGTCGATTTTGGCGCCGCCCCCAAAGCGGGCAAAGCCGGTCGCAAACTCAGTTTCAACACCAAAGTTCAGTTCAACGGCAACCTCATGGTCGGTAAGGCCTACACGGCCATGCTCGACCTGAAGCCCGGCGACGAATTCGAGATCAAGCTTGGTCGCAAGCAGATCCGTCTCGTGCCGCTGGGGGCTGAAGAAGAGGAGGGTTGAGGGCGAGAGCCTCAGCCACTTTGATGCCATCAATCGCCGCAGAAAGGATTCCGCCGGCATAGCCGGCGCCTTCCCCAGCCGGGAATAGTCCCGGGGTGTTGAGGCTCTGAAGCGTTTCCCCCTGGCGAGAGATCCTCAGGGGGGATGACGTACGGGTCTCAACACCCGTCAATAGGGCACCAGCCATGCCGAACCCCCGAATTTTTTTAGCAAAATGGGGCAACGCCTCACGGATGGCCGCGACCATTGGGGCCGGCAAGCAATGGTCAAGCCGACCGAGCCGCACCCCCGGCAGGTATGAGGGCTGCACAATTTTTATTAGATCTTCAGATGTCGATTCTTCGGCATCCCTGTGCCCACCTTCAACACTTTCAAGACCCGCCATAAAATCACTCAGAAATTGAGCCGGTGCCCGATGGTCGCCGCCACCAGCGATGAACGCCTGCCGTTCCCAGTGGCGTTGAAAAGCCATCCCCGCCAGGGGATCCCCGGGTCGCTGCTGCCACGGCCTCAGGTCCTCCAGGGTCACGTTCACGACGATGCCGCTGTTGGCATTGCGTTCGTTGCGGCTGTGCTGGCTCATGCCGTTGGTCACCACCCCATCCGCTTCTGAGGCCGCCCCCACCACCAGACCGCCGGGGCACATGCAGAAGCTGTAGACGGCCCGACCATCCGAGCCGTGGTGAACCAATTTGTATTCCGCCGGTCCTAGCTGGGGGTGCCCGGCGGCCTCCCCCCAGAGGGCCGCATCGATCAGGCTCTGGGGGTGTTCGATCCGCAGGCCCACCGCGAAGGGTTTCGGCTCCATCGCCACCCCCAAGCGGTCCAGCCAGACGAAGGTGTCCCGGGCGCTGTGGCCCACGGCCAGAACCACCTGACGGGCGCCAATCCGCTGGCCATCGGCCAACAGCACCCCGCGCACGGAATGGTCGGCCGGATCCAGATCCAGACCCTCCACCCGCTGCTCAAAACGCACCTCGCCCCCCAGGGCTTCAATGCGGGCCCTGAGGCCGCGCACCACCGTGGCCAGCTTGAAGGTGCCGATGTGGGGCCGGTGGCGGGTGAGGATTTCGGCGGGGGCGCCGGCGGCCACCAGCTCTTCGAGCACCTTGCGCACGTAAGCCGCCGGCTCGCTGATCTGGCTGTAGAGCTTGCCATCGGAAAACGTACCGGCGCCCCCCTCCCCGAACTGGGCATTGGATTCGCTCTGGAAGGGCCTTTCGCCCCGCCAGAAGCCAAAGGTGTCGGCTGTGCGCTGCTTCACCGGCTTGCCCCGCTCCAGCAGCAGGGGGCGGTAGCCCATCTGGGCCAGCACCAAGGCACAGAAATAGCCACAGGGTCCGGCTCCCACCACCACCGGGGGCAGGCTGCCGGCCGGGGCTGGGGCCGGGGCCTGGGCGACAAAGTGATAGCTGTGATCAGGGGTGGGGCGCAGATGGGGGTCGCCGGCAAAACGGCGCCGCAGCCGCCGCTGGTCCTTCTCTTGCAGCGTCAGTTCCAGATCCAGGCAGTAAACGACCTGAATCGCCCCACGGCGGCGGGCATCAATGCTGCGTTTCACCAAGGTGTAGCCGACGAGGCTGGCGGCAGGTAGCTGCAAGCGGCGCAAAATTGCCGCTTCCAGATCCGCTGGCGAATGCTCCAGGGGCAGTTTTAGTTCGCTGAGACGTTCACTTAGATGCAGCATCGTGAGGAAGTGAGGCAGCCAAGCCGTTCCGGTGCCATCGTGTAAACAACGCTATCCGTCAGGTTTCGGCCCATGGGTCCGCTCCACTGCCCACTTTGTATCGGATTAGCGCTGCTTTCGATCGGCCGGGTCGGCGCCCAAGGCCTGCTGCTGCTACGGATGGGCGGCCAGCTCAGCCTCCAGCTGCGCAATCGTCAAGCGGGTGGCGACCAGCGCATCGGGGTTGAGGCTGATGCTGTCAATGCCCTCCTGCACCAGAAAGCGGGCGAAATCGGGGTAATCGCTGGGGGCCTGGCCGCATAGGCCGATCGGTCGGCCGCAGCGATGGGCTGTGCGGATCGCCAACCTGATCATTTCTTTGACCGTGGGGTGGCGTTCGTCAAATAAATTGGCGACCAGGGCTGAATCCCGATCCAGCCCCAAGGTGAGCTGGGTGAGGTCATTGGAGCCGATCGAAAAACCATCAAAACGCTCGGCGAAGGCCTCGGCACCGATGACATTGCTGGGCAGTTCGCACATCACATAAACCTGCAGGCCGTTTTGCCCCCGCACCAGGCCATTGCGGGCCATTTCGGCCAACACCCGGTCGCCCTCTTCGGGCGTGCGGCAGAAGGGCACCATCGGAATCACATTGGTCAGGCCCATCTCCTGGCGCACCTGGCGCAGGGCAAGGCATTCGAGGGCAAAGGCTTCCCGAAACGCCGGGGCGTAGTAGCGCGAAGCGCCCCGCCAGCCCAGCATCGGATTCTCCTCCCGGGGCTCGAAGGCGGCCCCCCCCAGCAGGCGGGCATATTCGTTGCTCTTGAAATCGGAGAAGCGCAACGTCACCGGGCGCGGATAAAAAGCGGCGGCGATGCGCGCCATCCCCTCGCGCAGACGATCGACGTAGTAATCCGCCGGCCGGTCGTAGCCGCGGGTGAGCTCGGCGATGGCGGCCTGCTCCGCGGGATCGTTGACCCGCTGGGGTTCGAGCAGCGCCAGGGGGTGGATGCGGATGTGATTGGCGATGATGAATTCCAGCCGGGCCAGCCCCACCCCGTCGCAGGGAATCGCTGCCAGCTTGAAGGCCTCCTCCGGGTTGCCCACGTTGATCAATAGGCGGGTGCGGGTGGGGGGCAGCTCCAGCAGCGATTGCTCGTCGACATGGAAGGGCAAGTTGCCGGCGTAGACATGGCCCTCGTCGCCTTCGCAGCAGCTCACCGTGATCGGATCACCATCGACGATGCACTGGCTGCCGTCGCCGCTGCCGACGATGGCGGTGATGCCCATCTCGCGGGCAATGATGGCGGCGTGGCAGGTGCGGCCGCCTTGGTCGGTAACGACCCCACTGGCGCGCTTGAGAATCGGCTCCCAATCGGGATCGGTGCGGCTGGTCACCAGCACGTCACCGGATGCGAAACGCTGAATCTCGCCCGGATCGCGAATCAACCGGGCCCGGCCGCTGCTGACCGAGGCCCCAATCGCCCGACCCGTCACCAGGGGCGGGGGCGGCGGCGCATCGAGATGCCAGCTGCGCAATACGGCGCTCGACTGGCGCGAACGGACCGTTTCGGGCCGGGCCTGGAGGATGAATAACTCACCGCTGGGCCCATCCTTGGCCCATTCAATGTCCATCGGTGTGGGCTGCCCCCGCAGGTCGCTGTAGTGCGCTTCGATGCGGCAGGCCCAGCGGGCCAGCTGCAGGGCCTCGGCATCGCTGAGGGCAAAGCGCCGCTGCTCGTCCAGGGGTACGGGTTCATTGACCAGGGCGGTGCCGCCAAGATCGGTGCCGCCTTGATGAACCAGCCGCTGCTCTTTGCTGCCCAGGCGGCGACTGAGGATCGGATCAAAACCCAGGGCCAAGGTGGGCTTGAAAATCAACAGCTCATCGGGATTGACAACCCCCTGCACCACGTTTTCGCCCAGGCCATAGGCGGCACTGAGCAGCACCGTGTCCCGGAAGCCGCTTTCGGTGTCGAGGCTGAACATCACCCCGGAGCAGGCCCGATCGGCAAGCACCATCCGCTGCACGCCGATCGAGAGGGCCACAGCCAGGTGGCCAAAGCCGTTGTGTTGCCGGTAGGAAAGGGCGCGATCGGTGAACAGGGAGGCATAGCAACGGCGGGTGGCCGCCAACAGCTGGGCTTCGCCCTGGATATGCAAAAAGGTGTCTTGCTGGCCGGCGAAGCTGGCCTCCGGCAGGTCTTCGGCGGTGGCACTGGAGCGCACGGCCACTGCGGCCGGCTCCTCACCGGGCCCCACCAGGCCGCGATAGGCCGTCAACAGCGCCGCTTCCAGCTCCGGCGGCAGCGGCGCCGCCAACAGCAATTGCCGGGCCGCCAATCCCACCCGCTGCAATTGCTCCAGGTTGTTGGCATCAAGGCCAGCAAGAATTGTCTCCAGGCGACCGCCCAGGCCATCGCGGCTGAGCAGCAGCCGATAGGCGCTAGCGGTGAGGGCAAAACCACCGGGCACGCGCACCCCCTCAGCCGCCAGGGCGCGCAACATTTCACCGAGGGAGGCATTCTTGCCGCCAACTGCGTCGATTGCTTCAAGGCCCGCAGCCTCCAGGGGGAGCACCAGGGAACTGGAATCGGGCATCAATAAGGCGGCCGCAGATTTCACTATCGCCCAGGAGCGGGGGGGCGGCGCGCTTGGGGCGTGGGTATTGAGGGTTTGACGGCTGGGGGGGTGAATGCAGCCCATGCCTGGTTTATCAGAGACTGGTGATGCCGAACACCACACGCTCAAGGCGGCGGGTGGTGATGACCTTTGCGGCTACGAGTGCATGATCTTTATATTAAGGACTTGAAGATCACAGTGCGCCTTGGCAAGGGCGGTAGGGAAAGGCGCACGATGTTGACTACCGGATAGGAGTGAAGCTCCAGGCTTCCCAGCTCAATGGGACGGGAGTATCCCCATGCACCCTTGAGCGACGGACTTGATAAGTACGTGCAAGGTAATTCGCGGCGCAAGTGAAATAGTTCAATCGCTATTATCGGTCATGTGGCCCATTGCAGTAAGTCAACAGAGTTTTGTCATTTAAGGCCAAGGAAGTCACAGTACGCATAATTCCATCGCATTCACATTGTAAACTTGACATACTTCTAGAGTCGCATATCCACCAATGGTTCGGTCTTGCCAGGTGCTTGCTGGACGAGGCGGCCAACGACGAGTGGGTCTTGCGTGATAAGATGAAACCATATATAAACGATTTAATCTTATAGTTCCCTTAAAATTCAGTCATGGCAATGGCTTTCAAGTCGTCAAAAAGATTAAGTACCTGCAGTTTATGTAGCAGTGCTCAGCTTTTGCGTTATATGTGGGACCTCATATTCTATGTTGGACTGTCGACCCTGCTGTGAGCGCGAACGAAATAGCGACAATCGACTCTTATGGATAATACGAGATATTAAGCTTTTAGTGCATGCAATCCATGATCTGATCTCACTGAGAAGTAGAGTTACAGAAGTTGCCAAGAGAAGCGATGAGAGAAATCATGCGTTTGTGGTCTGCGCTGTGGTGCAGAAACAGTAAAGCTGCAATGGCTTCAGTGGCGATTTTTCTTTCCGCCATTCAACCCGGTACTGCGGATGCTGGGAATGTGATGCAGTTCAAGGGTATTTGTAATGCCTCCGCTGGGGTGGGTCTCACTGATGACCTTTTTGTAGTTGTTGACGACGAAGACAAGGTGATGAATAAACGCCTGGAAATCAAGCCTCTGCCATTCCGGCTCTACTCCCTCAGACAACCTGGGGCGCCGATATCTGTAGGTGAACTACCTGGTAATTTTACCAATCCTGTGAAAGCGGAGAACGTGAGTGGTGAGCTGGACCTAGAAGCCAGTGCCCCCCTCAAAGGTTTAGTGTTCTGGATCGGCTCGCATAGTGCCGGCAGTGGCGGAATGCCTGCACCTAATCGCCGACGACTATTCGCCGTACGTTTCGATCTAAACGGTCAGCAACTGAGAGTGACACCGGTGGGCCGTGCATACGAAACCCTTCTTGAAGATTTAGCAAAAGATGCCAGATATGACCAGTTCATGCTTGAAGAAGCCGCAAAGCAGGACTCGAAGACACCAGGGGGCCTGAGTATTGAAGGCATGACCGCCCTGCCTAGTGGTGCATTGGCTATTGGCTTCCGTAATCCTGTGCCCGGTGGACAGGCCCTAGTGGCTACTCTCCTTAACCCGATGCAAGTGATCGAATCTCAGAAGGCCCGCTTCGGCCAACCGATCCGGCTAGATCTTGACGGACAAGGCATTCGCGGTATGGAAACAGTACAGAATACTGTGTTGATCGTGGGAGGTCCCGCCACAGACCCGACAAAAAACGCTCAGGGCACTGGATCGCTTCCCCCACATCGGCTATACCGTTGGACTGGAAATGGCCAGACAAAGCCGCTACCCCTTGCCAAGCCTGATCTGTCCGCATTGTTCGTAGAGGGCATCTTCACCTTGGGTAATCAGCTAATGCTCGTAAGCGACGATGGTAAGATGCAACTGGGAGAGAAACAATGCCAATACCTTGGCAAGGAAGACAAGGAAGAACAGCGCTTCAGGGGTGTTGCGGGTCCCCAACCAGCAAACTAGAAATAAGAAATATTACAATAATAATGTAAAAGACTTCGCCGGAAAGGTTTAAGCTCAAAGTAGTAAGTGAGTATCGAACTTAAATCCGTTTTCTTATGTCTACTTGGCAAGACTTTGCAGAAATTCTAGCAGCGTCAACAATTGAGTTTGAAGACCTAAAAGTTGTTCAGCTTGCTCAGGCTATACTTGAATCCGGCAGAGGCAAGTCGGACCTCTTTACACTTCACATCAACCCTTACGGGATGAAGTTCCGGAGGGAAATGAGAAGTATAGCCGATCAAGTTATTTACACCGATAGTGCAGGAGAAACCGATATCTACTGCAAGTTTGACAACTATAAGGAGCAAATGGCTTAGGTGGACCAGATGAACGGGAGTATGATCTAAATTGGATAGCAGCTAAGGAAGCTAGTAGAGAAATTCAAAGCGCTGGAGTTCCCTGCACAATTACAGATTTTGGTGGAGTAACTATTCGAAATGACTTATATGAAATTGGAAAAACTGCAGCGGGTTATGATGTCTTCTGCTCCATTCACCATAATTCGGCAGGACCTGACGCTAAGCAGGGCGCTGAGGTACTTGTACACGCCACTAAAGGCGATGCAAGTGACATAGAATTAGCTCGTCAAATCAGTGCTGCAATATCAAAAGAGCTAGGTATTATTGATCGCATTGCAGGGCTGATTCAAAGTCTGTCCCAATCGTCCTGGCCTAAGGTGTAGGCCTGCTGTGTACTTGAGGGGATCGCTTCTATCCCTTGCCTGAATTCCCTGCTGCCGCAACTGATCTTGATTTGATCAGCTTTTTGCGCGCCATCCCGGATACGAGAATGCGACGTGGGATCCGCATCCCGGCTTGGTACCTGCTGCTGGTGGCGATTCTCGGCAT
>JBBASD010000014.1:0-20508 GCA_040399485.1 Cyanobium sp.
ACGGATCTGCTCCAGCCTGAGTTGGGGCGGTACCTTGCGGCTGATGCCGCTCTCAACGGCTTGGGAGGCAGGAATCAGGCGGCCCTGGTGCTGAAAGGTGGGTTCCAGCCACAGCAAATCGGGGTGGTTGCCCTGGGCCATCAGGCGCCGGATGCGACCATCGCCAGCCAAAACGTCGAAAGCGCCAGCCTGGCCGCCACTTTCGGGTTTGGTGGCCGCTACGCCCTCCAGAAATCGCAACGCCGCGAGTCGCCGGCCCACCCCATCGGGACCGGCGAATAAGTAAGCCGGCGCCAGGCGGCGAGCCCGCAACGCCGCCGCAAGCAAGTGGATGGCCAACTCCTGCCCCAGCAGGTCAGCAAAAAGAGGGGCGGCCTTGGGATTGGTATCACTCAGTTTCAAGAGAGGTATCGACGGATGGCGGCGCAACATGACTCCGTCACAGCAGCCACCGGCTGCCCGGCCTCAATGCGGGTCCAGCCCCTCTGGGCGGCAAGGGTGGCAAAGCCAGCTGCCACCCGGGTAAGAAAGGACTCCCCCGCCGCCTCGATGCGGTCGGCCGGTCGCCCGCCGCGGCGGCGGTGGGACTCGGCGGGGGACACATCCAGCCAGAGGGTGAGATCGGCCTGGAGACCCCCGGTGGCCACGCTTTCCAGCGTGTCAATCAGGGCCAGGGGCAAGCCCCTGCCATAGCCCTGATAGGCGGCTGTCGATCCGGCGAAGCGATCGCAAAGCACCCAATCACCGGCCTCTAGTGCTGGCACAAGGAGCGCTTCGACATGCTGGGCACGGTCAGCCGCATAGAGAAGCAATTCGGCCCGGGACAGGGGCTGTACTCCTTGGGGCGGATGCAGCAACAACTCTCGCAAGGCCTGGCCCAGGGCCGTCCCCCCCGGCTCACGACTCACAACCAAACGGGCGCCAGGGGCCATCAGGCCACTGCTGGGCAGCCATTGATGCAAGGCCTGAAGCTGGGTGGTCTTGCCGCAGCCATCAACCCCCTCCAGCACCAAAAATCTGCCTCGGGCCAAGCCTCTGCCCCCCAGCGCCTCAGGGTTCACTGTGGACCCCTTCACCGGTGCTGCTTCCATCTTGAAGCAGCACCGCATTAAGCACAACCGTGATCGAACTCATGGCCATCAACAAAGCCGCCAGGGGGGGGGTCAACCTGATTCCTTGAAAGGGCAGCAACAAACCGGCGGCGATCGGCAGTACTAACAGGTTGTAACCAAAGGCCCAAATAAGGTTCTGGCGCACCTTGGCCATCGTGCGCCGGGAAAGCTCCAAAGCCGCGGGCAAGCCCCCGAGCCGATCTCCGAGGATGACCAAGTCGGCAGCTTCCTGGGCGATCTGGGTGCCACTGCCGACGGCCACGCCAAGGTCGGCGGCGGCAAGGGCGGGAGCATCATTGATGCCATCGCCAACCATGGCCACCGGCCCCGTTTCCCGGGCCAAAAGGATCCGCTGCAGCTTCTGCTCCGGTCGGAGATCCCAAGCCAACTCATCTGTCGTCAAAGCGACCTCGGCCGCCAGCCTCTGCACGCTGCCCCGACGGTCACCACTGAGCAGACCGAGGCGCAATCCCTGGGCCCGCAAGCTGGCCAAAGTGGCGAGGGCCTCGTCCCGGGGACGGTCTTCCAAGCCAATCCAGCCCAACAGAACCTGGTCCGCCGCCACCGCCAGCAGGGATCCCCCGTTCTGGGCCCCGCTCGCCAGCGGCGGTGCAACCCCCAGGACACCCTGGGTCGCCAACCACTCGGGGCGACCCACCCTGAGCTTGGCAGCCACCCCATCTACGAAGCCAACCAGACCATCGCCCGGCACCACTTCCGAGGGCCCCAGGTCCAACAAGGGAAGCTTGCGACGCTGGGCTTCTACCAGAACGGCGTTGGCGAAGGGATGGCGACTGGCTTGCTCCAGGCTGGCTGCCAGCTGGAGCAGTCGATCGGCGCTGACCCGACAATCAGTTTCTGGGGTGATCCCCTCCAAAGCCAAAGTCCCATCTGAAACCAGTTGAGCTGGCGTCACTGCTGTGACGAGGGGGGACCCCGTCGTGAGGGTGCCGGTCTTGTCAAAAAGCACGGTTTTCAGTCCCGCCGCCGCCTCCATGGCATCACCTCCCCTGAACAGGAGACCAGAACGGGCGGCCAAGCCGAGTCCGACAGTTATGGCGGTGGGAGTGGCCAGCCCTAGGGCGCAGGGACAAGCGACCACCAGAACGGCAATGGCCAGCTGCAGGGCCAGGGCCAGGGGGGAGAGGGCCACTTCTGCCATGCCATGGCCCCCATGGCCAATTGCACCTTGGGAAATCAGCACCCAAGGCCAGAGCCGGGAGCCCCATCGCCACCAGAACAAAAATGTGGCGGCTGCCAGAAGCAAGACCGCCAAGCTGAAGCGTCCGGCCACGGCATCGGCCAGGCCCTGGATAGGCGCCTTGCGGGCCTGGGCCTGGCTGACCATCTGGACGATGCGGGCAAGGGCACTGTGGGCCCCGGAGCGAAGCACCTCCAGCTCCAGGGGAGCCTCCTGATTGAGGCTGCCCGCTGGCAGTTCACTGCCTGGTTCCACCCGCAGCGGCAGGTTTTCTCCGGTCAACACGGAGCGATCCACTGTCGAGCAACCGTCCCGAACGACGCCATCTACGGGCATCCGATCGCCAGGCAGAAGTCGCAGCCGATCTCCGGGGCGCAGGGCCCCGACCCGCACCGTCCGGGGCGGGCCGCCATCGACGATCAACAGGGCTTCGTCGGGCTGCATCTCTACCAGTTGCTCAATGGCCCGCCCCGTGCGCCAGCGAGCCCGTTCTTCCAGAAAGCGACCACTGAGCACAAAACCCAGCAGCATCACGGGTTCGTTGAAGAAACAGGGCCAACCACTGCCAGGCCACAGCCATCCATAGAGGCTGGCCAAGAAGGCGCTGGTGACCCCAAGGGCCACCAGGGTGTCCATGCCAGGGGCGCCGACCAGGGCAGAGCGGGCCCCCGCCTGCAGGATGGAGCGACCGGGACCGAGCAAAGCCGTGGTGGCCACCACAGCATGCAAGCCGTTGCGCGCCAGCAGGGAGGCCAATGCACCTGTCCCCAGGGCGCCTGACTCAGCCAGATGGCCCAGGCCCGAAAGCAGCAGCAAGGCCAGTGCCACCAGCAACTGCTGCCAATGGCGCCACCAATGCTGCTGCTTCTGAAGGTCCCTCCGGGATACCAGGGGTGCCTCCTGATCGCGGGAGTGGGCGCTGAAGCCAAGGCTTTCGAGACTGGCCAGCAAGGGAGTCAGGTCCACGCTGGCGTTGGCCAGCTCCAGCCAGGCGGTGCGGGTCAGCAAATTGACGCTGACATGGCGCACGCCCGGCTGTTGGGCCAGGCGCTGCTCTACCGCCCGGACACAGCCACCACATTTCATGCCCTCGACGGCCAACAAGAGACTGGGTCCAGGGCTGTCCCCTGCAAGGGTCGGGGCGCCAGCGACGGGATTATCGACGGGTTGGGAAGGCAAAGGCATGAATCCGGATCCCGTCCCAGGCTAGGAAAGCCAGCGATCCGCCCAGGCCCCGAAGCGGCTGCCCCCTTCCACCCCGGCTGGCCAGCCCTGGGTAACGGGCCAGCGGGATAAGGGGCAGAGACCGGGCAGGATGGGGGCCCTATGCCTTGTAGCCCCGCGTGCCCCGCTCCCAGCGCAACGACAACTTCATCGACAAAAGCTTCACGGTGATGGCGGACCTGATCCTGAAGGTCATGCCCACGAACCGTCGCGCCAAGGAAGCCTTCGCTTACTACCGCGACGGCATGAGCGCCCAGGGAGATGGCGAATATGCCGAAGCCCTGGAAAACTATGAAGAGGCGTTGAAGCTAGAAGACGACCCAAACGACAAGGCTTTTATTCTATACAATATGGCCCTGGTCTTCACCAGCAATGGCGACCATGACAAAGCAATGGAATTATACAATGAAGCACTTGAACTCAACAGCCGAATGCCGCAGGTTTTCAATAACATGGCTGTCATTCATCACCATCTTGGCTCCATCGCCGAAGAACAAGGTGATCAGGACGAAGCTGACCGGCGTTTTGATCTGGCCGCCGAATTCTGGACCAAGGCCATCCGACTTGCGCCAAACAACTACATCGAAGCCCAGAACTGGTTGAAAACCACCGGCCGTGGCACGGTGGACGTTTATTTTTGATTTAGGCCAATTAAATTTTATTTGGCTGCCCGGTTTCGCTCAATCCTGGACCTCGGGATCCACGCCCAATGCCGCCACCAGGGCCTCAGCCACTGTGGCGGCTGGCAACAACTGCAGCCCCAGCTGGTGCGCCTGCCGCTCCACACCGCTACCTGTGGGAGCCACCACCCGGCGGAATCCCAGCCGGGCCGCCTCCTGCAGACGCAACTCCAGCTGCCCCACGGGCCGCAGCTGCCCCCCTAAACCCAGTTCCCCGATCAGCACGGTGCCTGGGGGTAACACCAAATCACGAAAACTGGCCACCACGGCGGCGGCCACGCCGAGATCGGCGGCCGGCTCCTCAACCTGCAAGCCGCCAGCCACGGCCAGATAGCAATCGAACCGGGAAAGGGGCAGACCCAGGTGTTTTTCAAGCACCGCCAGGATCTGATGTAGCCGGTTGGTGCCGATGCCGGTGGCGGTGCGGCGGGGGCTGGCGTAACTGGTCGGACTGACGAGGGCCTGGAGTTCAACCAAAAGCGGGCGGGTGCCCTCGCAGGCCACGATGATGGCGCTTCCCGGGCTGGGAGCACTACCGCCCAGAAACAGCTCGCTCGGATTGCTGATCTCGACCAGGCCCTGGCCGCGCATCTCAAAGACCCCCAACTCATGGGTGGCCCCAAAGCGGTTTTTGACGGCCCGCAAGAGGCGGTGGCTGACATACCGATCCCCTTCGAAGGTGAGCACCGCATCCACGAGGTGTTCCAACACTTTGGGCCCGGCCAGTAGGCCCTCCTTGGTCACGTGGCCCACCAGCACCAGGGCCGTGTGTTGTCGTTTGGCGACCCGCTGCAGGGCGGCGGCGCATTCGCGCACCTGGGCCACCGAACCGGGGGCGCTGGCCAGCTGGCCATCGTGCAGGGCCTGGATGCTGTCGATGATGGCGACGGCGGGCCGCAAGGCCTCCAGTTCCTGCAGCACCAGCTCAAGGTCGGTTTCGGCCAGAAGGCGCAAGGCGTCCCCAACGGGCCCCCCGGGCTCAGCCAGGCGCTGCCAGCGCAATTTCACCTGTTGGGCCGATTCTTCGGCGCTGACATAGAGCACCGAGACATGACCTGCCATGGCCCGGGCGCATTGCAGTAGCAGGGTCGACTTACCGATACCCGGATCGCCGCCCAGTAGCACCAGGGATCCGGGCACGAGACCGCCACCGAGAACCCGATCCAGTTCGCCGTAACCACTAGCCAAGCGCCGCAAGGGATTTTCACCCACCGCCGTGATCGGTTCGGAGCGCTGGGGTCGACCGGCCCCCTCGACCCCAGCTTTCCCCCCGGCCGGCAGGGGCCTGCGGCGACGACCATCCGATACGGCGGCGGCTTGTTCGACCAGGGAATTCCAGCTGCCGCAGCTGGAACAACGGCCAAAAAACTGGCGAGTCTGGGCGCCACAACTTTGACAGACGTAAACGGAGACGGGGCGGGCCAATCGCACTCAAGGACAGATTTTTATGAACAAAGGTCGCTTTCGGTGAACAGAGCGGCCCTCGGGCCTTTTCAGTAGGACCGATCCGTTGTAACGAGATCGTCGGCGCGATGACGGCACCTGTCCCAGCCAAAGAGACCATTCTGGTCGTGGATGACGAAGCGAGCATCCGTCGCATTCTGGAAACACGCCTTTCGATGATCGGCTACCAGGTCGTGACCGCCTGCGATGGCGAGGAGGCCCTGGTGGCCTTCCAGAACTGCCAACCCGACCTGGTGGTACTCGACGTGATGATGCCAAAACTGGATGGCTACGGAGTCTGCCAGGAGTTGCGCAAGGAATCGGACGTGCCGATCGTGATGTTGACGGCCCTTGGCGATGTCGCCGACCGCATCACCGGTCTAGAACTGGGTGCCGATGACTACGTCGTCAAACCGTTCAGCCCCAAGGAGTTGGAAGCACGCATCCGCTGCGTGCTGCGGCGGGTTGAGAAAGAACAGGTGGCTGGCCTGCCCAACACAGGCGTCATGCAGGTGGGCAGTCTCCGGATCGATACCAACAAACGCCAGGTCTATCGGGGCGACGAACGCATCCGCCTGACCGGCATGGAATTCAGCCTGCTCGAACTGCTGGTGAGCCGCTCGGGAGAACCCTTCAGCCGCGGTGAGATCCTCAAGGATGTATGGGGCTACACCCCAGAACGTCACGTCGATACCCGGGTCGTGGATGTCCATATCTCCCGGCTGCGATCCAAACTGGAGGATGATCCTGCCAACCCCGAGCTGATCCTCACGGCCCGGGGCACCGGCTATCTGTTCCAGCGCATCGTTGAACCCGTTGCCACCGAAGGAGCCTGACCCGATCCGACCGGCCGTCCGGCGGATGACAAGCCGGCGCACCAAGCCGAATCGCACGATCCGGCGCCTGGTGATCTGGTACCGGCGCAACGCGGCCATCACCTCCCTGGCAGGATCCGCTTCTGCGGCCGGCTCGATGGCCGGCAGCGTGGCCGGTGCCGCCACCTCTGTGGCCGGTGCCGCCACCTCCGTGGCCGGGAACGTGTTGCAACCTCTCGTCTTCGACCCCCTGCGGCGCTTGCAACAAAGCGGCATCGAGGGCGATGAGGCCTTCATCGATGACCACCAGCGCCTCTGGGTGGCCGTCGATGGCATGGGGGGCGACAACGCCCCAGGGGCCATCCTTGAGGGCTGTCTAATGGCCTTAGATCGGCTGCCAGTGCGCATCCGCTTCGTCGCCGAAAGCGAGCCCCTGCACCGTTGCATTGATGCCTGTGGACTGCGCGAAGCCCTCGAGGGGGCCCTTGCCCGGGGGTTAATCAGCTTGATTCCCAGTGGTCCCTCCGTGGCGATGCACGACGAAGCCACCGTCGTGCGCCGCAAGCGGGACGCGAGTATCAACATGGCCATGGACCTGGTCAAGAATGGGGAAGCAACCGCCGTTTATTCGGCCGGCAACTCCGGTGCCGTCATGGCGGCGGCCATCTTCCGACTGGGTCGCCTCAACGGTATCGAACGACCGGCCATCGGCGCCCTTTTCCCAACCCGTGACCCGGATCAACAGGTGCTGGTGCTGGACGTGGGGGCCAACACCGACTGCAAACCCACCTGGCTGCACCAGTTCGCTCTGCTCGGCAATATTTACAGCCGAGATGTGCTGCAGGTGAGTCAACCACGCATTGGCCTTCTCAATATCGGTGAGGAGGAATGCAAGGGCAACGACCTGGCCCTCAAGACCCACCCCTTGCTGGCCGCTGAAACCCGCCTCCACTTCGCTGGAAACTGCGAGGGCAGGGATGTGCTGTCAGGCGATTTCGACGTGGTGGTGTGTGATGGATTCACGGGCAATGTCCTGTTGAAATTCCTGGAATCGGTCGGCGGCGTCCTCCTAGACGTCCTGCGGGCCGAACTACCCAGGGGCCGTCGCGGCAAGGTGGGATCCGCCTTTCTGCGCACCAATCTGGTGCGGATCAAAAAGCGTCTCGACCACGCTGAACACGGCGGCGCACTGTTGCTTGGGGTCAATGGCATCTGCGTGATCGGCCATGGCAGCAGCAAGGCCCTCTCCGTCGTCAGCGCCTTGCGCCTGGCGCACTCCGCCGCAAGCCATCGCGTCATGGATGACCTCCATGACCTGGGAGCGACCCCGCAGCCCGCGGCGACCTGTGGTTGACTGACCCAACGATGGGCCGATCCTCAGTGGTGCTCAGCGCGACTGAATTGACCAACCTCCCCCCGTTCCTGCCCCCCCGTGGCATGGAATTGGTGGCTTGTGGTAGTTCCCTGCCTAAGAGCGTGGTGAGCAACGCCTTGCTTGGTCGCCGGGTTGACACCAACGACGATTGGATTCGTGATCGCACCGGCATCGGCAGCCGCAGGATCGCCTCAGAAGCTGAATCCTTGACCAGTCTGGCAAGTGCCGCCGCCCAAGCCGCCCTTGATCTGGCGGGATGGCGGGCCGAGGACCTGGATCTGATCCTCTTGGCCACCTCCAGCCCTGACGACCTGTTTGGCACCGCCCCCCGGATCCAAGCGGTCCTGGGGGCCGACAGGGCTGTGGCGTTTGATCTGACTGCGGCCTGCAGCGGCTTCCTGTTCGCCTTGATCACAGCCGCCCAATTCATTCGGGGAGGCAGCATGGATAAGGTGTTGGTGATAGGCGCCGATCTGCTGAGTCGATGGGTGGACTGGGATGACCGGCGCACCTGTGTGCTCTTCGGCGACGGGGCCGGGGCCGTGGCCCTGCAATCCTGCCCTGCCCAGCAGGATGGCCTAGTGGCCTTCCGCATGCGCTCGGATGGCCAGCGCAACAGCTGCCTGACCCTGGCCCGCAGTGGCGCCCGCCTCCCCCTGGTCGAAGACCTCTCCAGGGAGGTGGGGGGCTTCGGCACCATTGCCATGAACGGCCAGGAGGTGTACAAATTCGCTGTGCGCGAAGTGCCGATCGTGCTCGCCGACCTGCTTGAGCAAGCGGGTATCTCAGCTGAGCAACTCGACTGGTTGCTGCTGCACCAGGCAAACCAACGGATCCTTGACGCCGTTGCCGATCGCGTTGCGGTCCCCCGAGAGCGAGTGCTCACCAACCTGGCGGCCTACGGCAACACTTCCGCCGCCACGATTCCCCTGATGCTTGATGAAGCCGTACGCGATGGCCGCATCCGGCCGGGCCATCTGATCGCCAGCAGCGGTTTTGGGGCGGGCCTGAGCTGGGGTGGGGCCCTGCTGCGCTGGGGCGGTCCACCTCGATGACCAAGGGACCAGGTCGAAGGGCTGGGCCGTAATCTCCTGCCGGTCAGTTGGCATGAGGATGCATGGCAGTTGCCTGGGTCTTTCCTGGACAGGGCTCGCAGAAACTGGGCATGGCAGAGGGGGTGCTGGATCTTCCCGGCGCCGCCCAGCGTTTCGCCTTGGCCTCCAAACAGTTGGGAAGAGATCTCCTGGCCATCTGCGCCGGCAGTGATGACACCAAGGGGAGCGGCCCCTCCGACCTCAACGACACACGCAACACCCAGCCGGCCCTCTTTGTGGTCGAGAGCCTGCTGGTGGATGCCCTGCGGGCCAGAGGCCCGCAGCCCGCCCTGGTGGCGGGCCACAGCCTGGGGGAATTGGTGGCCCTCTATGCCGCCGGCGTGTTCGACGCCGAGACCGGACTCGCCCTGATGCAACGGCGCAGCGAACTGATGGCCGCGGCCGGCGGTGGCGCGATGACCGCCGTGATCGGATTTGACAGGCTCCAACTGGAACAGCTGGTGGACGCCACCGAGGGGGTGGTGATTGCCAATGACAACAGCGAGGCCCAGGTGGTGCTCTCCGGCAGCCCTGAAGCGGTGAACGCGGTGAGCACTGCCCTCCCCAGCAAGCGAGCGATCCCTTTGGCGGTCTCCGGCGCCTTCCATTCGCCCTTCATGGCCCAAGCCGCGGCTGCTTTTGCCTTGGATCTGGAGGCGGTGCCCTTCGCCGAAGCCTCCATCCCGGTGCTGAGCAACACCGATCCCAGCCCCAGTACCGATGCCGACTTGCTCAAACAACGCTTGCTCTTGCAAATGACCACGGGGGTGCGCTGGCGGGAAACCATGGAGCAGTTCGGACGTGAAGGCATCGATGAGGCGGTGGAGATTGGTCCGGGCAACGTGCTCAGCGGCCTGATCAAGCGAGGCTGCCCGGGGCTCCGCTGTCGCCAGGTCGCCTCGGCGACGGATCTGGGTTAGTGGCTGTGCCAGGCCCCCTGGCCCCGCAGCGACTTGAGCGCCCGGCGCTGTTGGGCAGTCCCCAACCCGACCTGGGCTACACATTGATAAGCAGCCTTTTGGTCTGGCCGATCTACCGAATTCTGCTCCGTGGCCGCACCACCGGCCTGAGCCACGTGCCCCGGATCGGGGGGCTTGTGGTGGTCGCAAACCACGGCTCCCACCTCGACCCGCCGCTCATCAGCCACGCCATCGGCCGCCCCGTGGCCTTCATGGCCAAGGAGGAGTTGTTCCGGGTCCCCCTGCTCGGGCCCCTGATCAAAGCCTGCGGGGCCTACCCAGTTGCCCGCGGTGCCAGTGACCGGGTGGCCCTCCGCACAGCCAGTGAACGGCTAGCCCAGGGCTGGGCCACCGGGGTGTTTCTCGACGGCACCCGCCAGGGAGATGGTCGGGTCCACGCCCCCCAGCCTGGGGCGGCCCTGTTGGCGGCACGGCTGGGGGTGCCCCTCCTGCCGGTGGCAATCCTCAACAGCAACCGGGCCCTGGGCCGCAGCGGGGGCCTGCGGCTGGTGCCTGTGCATATCCGCATTGGGCCCCTGATCCCCCCACCCACCTCCCGCCGTCGTGGGGACCTGGACGCCACGACGCAGGCCCTGCAGCGAGAAATCAACGACCTTATCGACGCCGGTCCGATCCAGACCAAGCGATTTGAGACCCCTAGGGGCCCAGGTACCGCAACCGCTCTGCCGCCCAGCCCTTCAGATCGCGGCCACTGATCACCCAAAGCAGGGCCCGGGCACCGTCCCCCCAGACCTTGCGCCTGCCTTCCACCACACAGAGCTGGCCGCAGGGCACGGGCACCGGCGTGAGCTGAATGCCCCGGCTGCCGGCCACGATCCGGCCCACTAGTAGGGCCCGATTCATGTGGTCACTGCTGGTGACAAGCAGGGCATGGCGGATCCGGGCCCGGCGCAGGTCATCGACCAGCGAGGTGAAATTACTGAGCGTGTCCCGGGCCCGATAGTCAAGTTGCACCTGATCCGGCGCCAGGCCCTCCAGCTCCCGGAACAGCCAATGGGCGTATTCAGGGTTGCTGCCGCTGCTGACGATCACAGGCAAGCCATCCTTGTGGGCCAATCTGGCAGCAAAGATTTCACGCTGGGTGTCGCCACCCAGCACAAGAATCATCTGGGGGGGCGGCGGTGAGGGCCACCACCACCCCCGCGACAGCCACAGCAAGGCAACCCCACCCACAACAAGGAGCCTGAAAAGGCACCCGCTGCGCCGCCGCCCGCGGGGACGGCCTCGAACCTGGGTATTGCGGGCGATCCGATTCGGCGGCTGCGGGCGCTGGGCCCGCCGGGACGGAACAGTCCGGCTCAAGGGAGCCCAACCTCTACCGGACTGGTGGGGTACACGGGCAAAACTGGCTGCCAAGGTCCGGGCCTTTGGGCCAGGGCCGCCGCCTGGGAATGCCGTAGTAGCTGCTCGACATCTTGTGGCACTAGGGCCACGGCAGGGTGCCGCAGTGCTGCCCCCATCGCCTCCTCCAGATCAGCTTCGCTGCGATACAAGCGAGGAACCTTCACTTCGGCCACACCGCCTGGGGCCAAAGCATCAAGGCCATAAAGGCCAGCCACCAATCCATGGCGTGGCAGCTCCTGAACCAGAGCAACGGGAGCGGATCCGGTGCTCTGGTCGCCGGCCAAAACGCGCTGGGCCATCAGATGGAAACTGCCGACCCCATCAAGAGGAATCCCCAGTTGTTGGGCCAGGGTGCGGGCCAGGGTCACGGTGAGACGGGTGCCGGTGAATCCCCCAGGCCCTATCGCCACCGCCAAGCGACCCAGGGAGGGCCAGGCAGCAGCGGGCAGGACCTGCTCAATGGCGCCAAGGAGACCACAGGAGAGGTCCCGCCCCCCGGGAAAGATCGCCAGCACAGGCCCCTCGGCCTGGCCAAGGGGCTGTAAGCCCACCCCCAGCAGGTCACTGCTGCTGTGCAAGGCCAACAACCATCGACAAGACTGAGGCGCTGCGGTCGTCATGCGGGCAAGGCCTGCCCGGGCCGCAGGCGGCTCCAGCGGCCCAGCTCGCGGCGGAAGTCGGCGCAACCGCGCACATCCCATTCCACCCCTACGCCTCCGTCCGGCAAATCCCTGACCTGAACATGGATACGGGGATCGCGGGGCTGCCAATCCGGGGCAGCACTGAGATGGGGTGCCCCATGCTGACGTTCAACGGCGTGGTAGGCCTGGCATCGGTCGACCCAGTGGCAATCGACACAAATGCACATGCCGCCAGATCCCAACCTGTTTCCCATTCTGACCCGGCACCCGGGGGATCAGGCCAGGGCCCTGTGGCAGCTGCTCGACCCCCCCCAATGGCCAATCCCGATCCAGGATCTGCCCCAGGGCAGTGCCCTGGTGGGGGGAGCGGTGCGGGATGGCCTGCTGGGGCGACTGGCCGCCAAGCCAGACCTAGATTTAGTAGTACCCGTGGAGGCGATCGGCCTGGCCCAGACCTTGGCCCGACGACACGGAGGAAGCGTTGTGGTTTTAGATCGAGATCGCTCCATCGCCCGGCTTGTAATTCGCGGCTCGACCGTGGATCTGGCCCGGCAGGAGGGAGCCACGTTGGCGGAGGACCTGCAGCGGCGCGATTACAGCATTAATGCCATCGCCCTTACATTGCCTCCGGGCTGGGCAAAGGCTGTCCTGGTCGATCCTTGCCATGGACTCCAGGATCTGGCCAGTGGCCACCTGCGCGCCCTCAGTGAGGCCAATCTGCTGGACGATCCCCTGCGGTTGCTCCGGGGCATGCGATTGGTCGGGGACCTGGCGCTGTCGATCGATCGCCAGAGCGGAGGCTGGATCCGTGAGCACCGGGCCCGACTGATCCAGATCGCTCCAGAGCGGGTCCTTGCCGAACTGGAGCGCATGGCCGCAAGCTGCTCAGGCCAAAAAGGTTTGGCCCTGGCCCTGAACTACGGCCTGCTGGAACCCTGGCTGGCTGACGACGGCCCCCCGCAAGGCGCCGAACTTCTACTGGAAGCGCTGACGCCGGCACAGGCCCAAGCCCGGGGTCTCTCGCCAGACGAAGTGCTCGCAGCCCTCCCCGTGGCACGACTGGCCCTTTTGTTCGACACCGCCAGCCTGGTCAAACTCCAGGCCAGTCGACGTCTGCAAAAAAGGGTCGGCAATCTGCACCACTGGCTGAAACGCCTCCAGGGGCATGGGATCCGTGGTGAACTGGAGCGTCTGGCTGAGGATGAGCGCCTCAACCTGCAAATCGAGCTGGAAACGGACCTGCCTGCCTTGCTGCTCCATCTGGAGCGCCTCCAGGCCGAAACGGCACTGGAGCGTTGGCGCGACCCCGACGACCCCCTCTTCCACCCCGCTGCCCCCATGGACGGCCACACCCTGCAAGAGCAGATGCAGGTTCCGGCCGGTCCCCTGCTGGGGCAACTGTTGGACTACTTGAAACGGGAACGGGCCATGGGCCGACTTCCAGCCCAGAACCATGACCAAGCATTGATCCGCACGAAGGCGGCAGGTTGGCTCCAGACAAGGGCAAGGGGGGTGGCGTGATTAACTATCCGTTGTAATGGCGTGATTCCACCGCCTGCCAAAGTCTTCTTTCTCCGTCTCTTTACTCCCATGAGCGTTCGCCTCTACGTCGGCAACCTGCCGCAGACTTTTGACGAAAACGAGCTGGTAGCCCTGTTTCAGGGTGTCGGCGAAGGCGTTCGTTTCAAGACCGTGACCGACCGTGAGACAGGCGCCTGCCGGGGTTTCGGCTTTGCCAACGTCGATAACGAGAAGCTGGCTGAGGCCCTGATCGGCCAATTGCATGGCCGCGAATTCGGTGGGAACACCCTGAGGGTCGAAGTTTCCGAACGTCGCGATGCCCGCGGAACGGCGCCGACCGATCGGCGTCCCGCCACTGGGGCCCCCGTCGCCCAGCGACGTGCGGCCGACAAGATCGTGCACGCCGACAACGTGGACAGCCAAGCCCCAGACCCCCGTTGGGCCGGCGAACTGGCCAAGCTCAAGGACCTCCTTGCCAACCAGACTGTCGGAGTCTGATGGCCGCCTTTGGTCCGGCCAGCCCGCCGGACCCCTGGAGCTGGGGACCACACCGTATTCATTGGGTCCGTCATGAAGCTACGACCACTGGCAAGGAGGGTCGTGGATCAGTTCTGCTGATCCACGGGTTTGGTGCTTGCGTGAGTCACTGGCGTCACACCATGGCGGACCTAAATCCGGGACTTGATGTCTACGCCCTCGACCTACTTGGCTTTGGTGCCAGTGACAAACCCCGTTCACGTTTGAGCGGAGAGCCCACTGAGGCAGGTTCAGTGAGGTACTGTTTCGACCTCTGGGCTGACCAAGTACATGACTTCTTGATGGAAGTCGTGCCTACAGGGCCCATCCAGCTCGTCGGCAATTCAATTGGTGCTCTCGTGGCATTGGTGGCAGCCGATCGCCTCCAAAGTGCTGGCCACCCCCCCCTCCAGGTTGTGCTTATCGATTGCGCCCAGCGCACTCTGGATGAGCGACGCCTCTCCAGCCTGCCTGGATGGGAGCGGCTGAGCCGACCGCTCGTGAAACGCCTGGTTCGTCAGCGCTGGATACTGCAGCCCTTGTTCCGTTTTGTGGGACGACCCAGCTTCATCCGTCAGGTGTTGGCCCAGGCCTACCCCAGTGGCGCCAATCTGGATGACGAACTTGTGGAGATCCTGCTCAAGCCGGCCCTGGATGTCGGGGCGGTGGAGAGCTTCCGCGGGTTCGTAAATCTGTTCGAAGATCACCTTGCCCCCGACCACCTAGCGCGCCTTTCGGTGCCCGTACGCATGATCTGGGGAGCCAGGGACCCTTGGGAAGATCCCGACGAAGCAAGGAGCTGGGCCGCCCAGTTTTCCTGCATTCAAGAACTCGTTGTTCTGGATGGACTGGGTCACTGCCCCCACGATGAAGCTCCTGAGCGGGTCAATCCAATCTTGCGGCGCTGGTTGGCCCTGATGGAGTAGAGCAAAGACGGCAATCAGGCCTTAGCAGAAGGAATCAATGCACCTGGGCCACCAAAAATGACACTGGCAGATCGAGGAGTTTGCCCGCCGTAGGCACATAGGCCCGGCGACTGAAGACGTCGTAATCCTGGCGCTCAATCACATCAAGTATGCCACGATAAAGGCGCAAGGATGTCCACACGGGCCAGCGGGCATCGGCCGAAAGCCAACGCACCCCCGCTTCGGAACGGGCGAACCATAAGCGAGCTCTCTCAAGCTGAAATGCCATCAAGTGACGCCAGTTGTCATTAACGACTCCGGCGAAAAGCTGAGCTTCTGTATAGTCAAATCGCAGGAGATCCTCCTGGGGCAGGTAAATACGTCCCCGTTCCCGATCCTCACCAACATCCCGCAAAATATTGGTTAACTGGTTGGCAATTCCGAGTGCCACGGCCGCTTCCGTGGGATCGGGATGCTCACTCCACGGCGCTGTGGTATAGGCCGGATCCAACCCCATCACTGCCTGACACATGAGGCCAACGGTGCCGGCGACGCGATAACAATATAATTCAAGCTCAGCAAATGTCGCATAACGCTGGCAACGAACATCCATGCGCTGGCCTTCGATCATATCGAGATAGGGTTGCAGGGACTGGGGGAATTGCTGGAACATATCCACCATCACAAGATCCAAGGCATCGTTCACCTCTCCCTGGTACATTTGGCGGCTTTTGCTCTCCCAAGCATCCAGCCGGGCTTCCAGCTCATCGGCTGGCAGCCCCTGGGCCTGAGGGCTATCCATCAGTTCATCCGTACGACGGCACCAGACATAAATGGCCCAGATCGCCCGGCGCTTGGCGAGGGGCAACAACAGCGTGCCAAGATAAAAAGTTTTGGCCCAGCGTGCTGTCTCTTGACGACACAGCTCATAGGCCTCATCCAGGTTTGGATGGAGGGGCAATTCTGCCTGGGTGGCCGACGAAAGGGTCACACGCTCAAACGGGTACAAATGCGGCGGTAGCAACTCCGTGAGCAACGGGGAGTTGGCCACTGGCATCAACCGCTTCGGCGCAGAGTCGGCCACTGAGCACGGCCCCCTCCATCGAAGCCAGATAGCGTTGCATCGTGTAACAACCCGCAAGGAAGAAGTTGTCAATCGGCGAGCGTTGGTCGGGACGCAACTGCTGACAGCCAGGTACCGTCTTATAAACCGAAAGCGGTGTTTTGACAACAATTGACTTGCGAAGAACGGCCGGATTCTCCCCCAGGAAATGGGCCGGGAACAAGCGCTTCAACTCTTCCATTGTCGCGGCAACAATCTCCCCATCGGGCCGACCGATCCAATCGTGGGCTGGGGCGAACACCAACTCAAGCATGGAGCGTTCTGAATCAGCATATTCCCGACAAGTGTTGCTCATGTCGGCATAGACACTAAGCAGGTCTGATCGGCTAAACAATAAATGATCAATATCCGTTAACTTGCGATCAAACCAGAGATGGATATTGATGACTGGAACTCCCTTTAATCCATCCAGTTTTACAAAATAGGGAAGGGATTTCCACGGCTCAGGTAATAGCAATTTCAAGGGATCCACCGGCATGGCACTGACGTAGGCATCGGCCTCGACCACTTGGAGCTCTTGCCCTCGAACCCCACCGATACGGAATGCCTTGACCCGCCCCTGATCATCAACATCAATCTGCCTAAGTGGCGCATTGAGCTGCACATCGCCCCCCCGTTCACGGATGTAGTCAACGAGAGGCTGACATAGGCGTTCGGGTGGATTGCCATCGAGAAAAGCCATGCGCGAACCATCGGACTCCTGCAAGAAGCGATTTAGCGCCGTCAACACGACTGTGCTAGAAATTTCTTCAGGATTGATGAAGTTGAGGGCCTTGCTCATGGCCATGAACACTTCGTCATTAACCCGATCAGGAATGCGATGCAGCCGCAACCATTCACTCCAAGAATATTTATCACAGGCCTCAACGTAACCCTGGCCCCGCAGCATGGCCGGAACCAGACCCAGGCCGAAGGAAATTTTTTCGGGCCAAGTCAACATGTCGTTATTGCCAAGTATGGCTGCCACGCCATTTAATGGCGCCGGCAAGTCCGGAAAATCAAAACGACTGTAAGTTCCGGGGACTTCACGTTGGTTAAAGATCATGGAATGGGATTTCCATTGCAATCGATCTTCGATATCCAACTCCTTAAAGAGGCGCCGCATATTGCGATAAGCGCCAAAAAATATATGTAATCCCGTTTCATACCAATCCCCCTCCTCGTCCTGCCATGCGGCCACCTTGCCCCCCAAGACATCGCGGGCCTCAAAAATCACCGGCGTGTGACCGGCATCGCAGAGGTACTTGGCACAAGACAGTCCAGCCAGCCCGGCCCCAGCTATGGCGACACGCATGACCGCAGCAGCAAACAGGAGGCAACCCTATCGGCCAAAGCCCCCGCACCGTGCCGAAAGGGGGCCCTAGCCCCGGACCCCCTGGAGTTCCTAGAGTCAGGGAACGCCGCAAGCTACGGCTCTTCAGTTCCACCCTCTTCCGTTCCACCTTCTTCCGTGCCACCGGCGTCCCATGGCCGATACCCTGCTCAAATCCACTACGCGCCACGTCAGGCTGTTCACGGCCCGTGTCGAAAACGGTGATCTGCTCCCCGATGCCGACCAACTCACGCTGGACATTGATCCGGACAATGAGTTTCTCTGGGATGACGCAGCGCTCGCCAAGGTCCATTCCAGCTTTCGCACCCTTGTCGAGGCCCAGGCTGGGGCCGATCTGACCGACTACAACTTGCGCCGCATCGGCTCTGAACTTGAAGGGGTCATCCGTCAGTTGTTGCAAGCCGGGGAGATCCGCTACAACCCTGCCGCCCGCGTCCAGAATTTTTCCATGGGGCTGCCACGCACCCCCGACTCCATTTGAGCCGCTCCCGCCCGGATGAACGCGCCTTCCGGTCCAAGGGAACCGGGGCATACCGAGACGAGCCTGGCGACTCCTACGACGGTCGCTCGCGGGATCGCTACGGACCCAGGGGTCAAGAAACCCCGTTTGGCGGTCGCGAAGGAGGCCGCCCTGCGGGATCCGGCAAAGGTCCCGGCGGCGGTGGAGCTGGCGGTGATGGCGGGCCTGGATTCAAATTCAACGTCGGCACCCTGGCGGTGCTGGCTGGGGTCCTTGTGGTGGGCATTGGCATCGGCAGTGCCGTGACCAGCACCACCGTGGGGAACCAAGGAAATATCGCCAGCAGCCAGCAGCTCGATATGGCCGTTCCCGATCCTGAATTCTGCCGCCAATGGGGAGCGAGTGCCTTTGTGATCAACGTGGAGATGTACACCACCATGAATCCCAGCAGCAGCTTCGTCACCCAACCCACCCTCAAGCCCGGCTGCGTCATCCGTCGTGAAAACTGGACCGTGTTGGAGAAAGAAGGGGCAATCACGCCGGAACAGATGCGCGAATGCAAACAGCGCATGAACACCTTTGCCTATGTCGGTTCAGTTCGCGACAAACCAATTGTGCGCTGTGTCTACCAAACCGATGTCACCCAGAACCAGTTTCTGCAGAAAGGCGTGGCCGGAGCCGCACCCAACAGCAGTGTTGGAGTCACCCCAGAGGCCGACCAGTTCTGACAGGGACTGCTTTTGCTCCGAGCAGGGAGATCAATACGCCTGGGAGTTATCCCCCAGGCGGCACTGTTGCTGCTTCAGCCCTGGGCTGAGCTTGGCGCAGGGGACTATCGGGACTGGCGAATACGGGCAGCACCTCCCGGCGGAAGGCCTCGGCCGCCCTCGAACAGTAACGGGCTGGATGGGTGATCAGCTTCAACTGACGGCGCACCAGCAGATCGGCCAAGGGGGGACGGTGCAGGGTGCCTGCAGCCAATTCACGCTCAATGGAGACCACTGGCAGGAAAGCGGCCCCCAAACCAGCCTGGACAGCATTTTTGATGGCTTCAAAGGAATTCAGTTCCATCTCAATCTTGAGCCGCTGCACATCCAGCTTGGAGCGCAACAACAATTGATCCACCATCTTGCGGGTTGTTGACTGGGCATCCAGGCAAACGAAGCCAAGCCTATACAGGTCTTCTTTGGTCAGTTCGCTAAGGCGTGCTAATGGATGCTTCGGGGGCAGCACCAAGGCGAGTTCATCGTTGGCGTAAGGGACTACCTGCAGCAGGTCGTTGAGTTCGGCGGGCAGCTCGCCACCAATGATGGCCAGGTCGATCTGGCCGTTGGCGACACTCCAACCCGTGCGACGGGTGCTGTGAACCTGCAACTGCACCGCGACATCGGGATATTTCTGACGAAATAAACCGATCATGCGTGGCATCAAATAGGTGCCCGTGGTCTGGCTGGCCCCGACCACAAGGGAACCTCCCTTGAGGTTGTGGAGATCATCCAGGGCCCGACAAGCCTCCTGGCACTGGCTCAAAATGCGGTCGCAGTAACTCAACAGCAGATGGCCCGCCTCAGTCAGCTGGGCCTTGCGCCCGCCGCGATCAAAGAGGGATACATCCAGTTGCTTCTCCAGATTCTGGATCTGCAGGCTCACCGCAGGCTGGGTGACATAGAGGCTGTCAGCCGCCTTCTTGAAGCTGCCCTCGCTGGCGATGGCCCGCAGGATGCGGAGTTGGTCGAGGGTGAAAGGCAGATCGGCCATGGAGTCTGGTGAACCTGGGTGGAGCCGATGGCCGAACAGGCACGCAGCACCAAACTCTAGGGTGGCCCCTGATTGACCCCTTGGAGCCCATCGTTATTCCCGTTCTCGCTCCGGTGTCCCAGCACAGCTCCTGGGTGATGCTGGCCCTGCTGCTGGGTTTTGCGGTGCTGCACAGCGGTGGCGCTGCCCTGCGCTACTGGGCGGAAGAACGCATCGGCGCCAGGGCCTGGCGCCTCCTGTTTGCCCTGGCGAGCATGCCCGCAGCGGCTCTGGTGATCGCCTATTTCTTGGCTCATCGTTATGACGGCTGGCGTCTCTGGAATCTTCAGGACCGGCCCTGGATCTTGCCCCTGGTCTGGCTGGGTTCGGCGATCAGCTTTTTGTTTCTCTATCCAGCCACTTACAACCTGCTGGAGATCCCGGCCCTATTGCGCCCCCAGGTGCGGTTATACGGCAGCGGCATCATTCGCATCAGCCGCCACCCCCAGGCCGTCGGTCAGATCCTTTGGTGTGCCACCCACCTGCTCTGGATTGGTAGCAGTTTCATGCTTGCCACTTGTTTCGGGTTGATCGCCCACCATCTCTTTGCCATCTGGCATGGCGATCGTCGACTGAGACAACGCTTTGGCAGCGCCGCCAGCGAACTCCAGTCCCAAACCTCCATCGTGCCCTTCGCGGCCGTGTTGGATGGCCGACAAAAACTGGTCCTGGCCGAATTTCTGCGGCCAGCCCAGTTGGGTATCGCCGTGGCCATAGGGCTGTTCTGGTGGGCGCACCAAAGCATCGGCCTGGTGGCCACCAACTTCCAACGCACCGCCTGGGCCCACTGGTTGGGTTGAACCCTGGCTGCCGGACCTGCCTACACTCCCTGCAGCCGTCCCCTGAGGATGCCGTCCGCTTCTGATCTCGCCTGGCTGATCCCAGTGCTACCCCTGCTGGGCGCCTGCCTCACGGGTCTGGGTCTGATCAGCTTCAATCGCACC
>JBBASD010000014.1:20608-26884 GCA_040399485.1 Cyanobium sp.
ACCCCTGCTGGGCGCCTGCCTCACGGGTCTGGGTCTGATCAGCTTCAATCGCACCGTCAATCGCCTGCGCAAGCCGGTGGCCCTTTTCCTGATCAGCTGTGTGGGAGCAGCCGCTGTCCTCAGTTACGCCGTGCTGGCGGAACAACTGGCAGGAGCCGGCCCCACAGAGATGCTGTTCAACTGGGCTAGCGCCGGCACTTTCAACCTGCCGATGGGCTTCCGGGTCGACCCCCTGGGCGCCGTGATGCTGGCCCTGGTGACCACCATTGCCGTGTTGGTGATGGTCTATTCAGATGGCTACATGGCTCACGACAAGGGTTATGTGCGCTTCTTCACCTACCTGGCCCTGTTCAGCAGTTCGATGCTCGGACTGGTCATCAGCCCCAACCTCCTGGAGATATATGTCTTCTGGGAGCTAGTGGGGATGTGCTCCTACCTGCTGGTGGGCTTCTGGTACGACCGAGATGCCGCCGCCAATGCAGCCCAGAAGGCCTTTGTGGTGAACCGCGTCGGTGATTTCGGACTCCTGCTCGGCATTCTTGGCCTGTTTTGGGCCACTGGCAGTTTCGGCTTCGAAGAGATTGGCATCCGCCTGCAGGAGGCTGTCGCTAACGGATCCGTGTCAACCGCAGTGGCCGTTCTGCTCTGCCTACTGGTGTTCATGGGCCCCATGGCCAAATCGGCCCAGTTTCCACTCCATGTTTGGCTACCCGACGCCATGGAGGGCCCGACCCCCATCTCCGCCCTGATCCATGCGGCCACCATGGTGGCCGCAGGAGTGTTCCTGGTGGCCCGGCTGCAACCAGTCTATGCACCATTCCCCGCCGTCCAGGCCGTGATCGCAGTCATCGGCACGATCACCTTGTTTCTGGGCGCTTCCATCGCCCTCACCCAGCAGGATCTCAAAAAGGGGCTGGCGTACAGCACCGTCTCCCAGCTGGGTTACATGATGCTGGCCATGGGTTGCGGCGCCCCCGTTGCCGGCATGTTCCACCTGGTGACCCACGCCTTCTTCAAGGCCATGCTTTTCCTTGGCTCAGGCTCGGTTATCCATGCCATGGAGGAGGTGGTGGGCCATGAGCCCGTGCTGGCCCAGGACATGCGCCTGATGGGGGGGTTGCGCCGGTACATGCCGATCACCGCCAGCACCTTCCTGATTGGTTGCATCGCCATCGCCGGCATCCCCCCCTTGGCTGGCTTCTGGAGCAAGGACGAAATCCTCGGCCAGGCCTTCCATCATTTCCCGATCCTCTGGGCGGCCGGCTTCCTGACAGCGGGCATGACGGCGTTCTACATGTTCCGCCTTTATTTCCTCACCTTTGAGGGCAATTTCAGGGGCAACGACAAGGGTCTCCAGGCCCAGCTGCTTGCCGCCGCAGGCAAGGCGAGCGATCAAGAACATGGTGAAGCAGGTGATGGGCACCACGCCGACCATCCCCATGAATCGGGCTGGCAGATGGCGATGCCCCTGGTGGTTTTAGCGGTTCCCTCGGTCCTGATCGGTCTACTGGGGATGCCATGGAACAGTCGTTTCGCGGCCCTGGTGGACCCCCATGAAGCCGTCGGGCTGGCGGAGAATTTCTCCTGGCAGGACTTTCTGCCCCTGGCCGGTTCCTCGGTGGCGATTTCGGTGACGGGGATCAGCCTGGCGGTCCTGGCCTATTACCTGCACCGCATCGACCTGGGCCAGGCAATAGCTGCCCGTTTTCCTGCCGTCAACAGTTTTCTGGCCAACAAGTGGAACTTGGATGCCATCAACGACAAACTCTTCGTACAAGGCAGTCGAAAGATTGCCCGCAAGGTGTTGGATGTCGATTCCAAGGTGGTTGATGGGGTTGTTAACCTCACCGGCCTGCTAACGCTGGGCAGTGGCGAGGGTCTCAAGTATTTCGAAACCGGCCGGGCCCAGTTCTATGCCCTGATCGTGTTTGGCGGTGTCATCGCCATGGTCGTACTGTTTGGAGCCTTTGGCTAAGAGCAGTGTCAGGCAGGCAATGGGTCATGACTGAGCCAATCGATCGACCAGCTTTATCTGTTTAGGCAGGCAAACCGTCTCTAGATCGAAGCGGTTGACCACGCTGATCCGAGCCGCCTGCCGGATTTGGGAAAAACGCTCTGGGTTGTTCAATGCCTGCGAAACAGTCTCCACTAGGCCTTGCTGATCAAAAAAGTCCACCAGCAGGCCATTGTCTCCATCGCTGATTACCTCTTCCACAGGTGGTGTTGCACTCCCCACCACCAAAGCACCTGCTGCCATAGCCTCCAAACAACTCCAGCCCAGCACAAAAGGGTAAGTGAAATACACATGGCAGGCGCTCGTTTGCAGCAGTCTGAGATAATCTCCATAAGCGAGTTTGTCGATAAAAAATACTCGACTTAGATCGAGATGATCTTTTACTTCCTGCAGAATTAGGTCCTTCCAGCTTTGGCCCTCGGGCGCAGCGGCTCCATAGCTCACTCCGTGACCGCCCACAATCACGGTTATAGCTTTTGGGCACCTCTGCTGGATCCAGGGCAATGCCCGCATGAACCGGTGGTAGCCACGGTAAGGCTCTAGGTTGCGGTTCACAAACGTGAGTACAGGATCGCCATAGTAAATATCCGGGCCTTGGCGGCCGAGGCGGAGGTGAGCGCCTGGATTGGGGGCCACATGGCTAGTGTTGATGCCATCATGAATGACCTCTATGCGGTCCCTGGCCCAGGCGGGATAGGTGCTGGCCTGGAAATTGGTGGGCGATAGGGCGGCGGTCATATTTTCGAGGCCAAGCAGGCTTGGCCCTGCCTTGGCGGTCACCCGCGCGGCTGCCCGCCAATCCGCGAGCGAAAATTCAGGGTCAAATCCCGCATCCAAACCGGCGCTCCTGTAGAAAAATTCCAAGAAGTGCAGTTGGGGGACTTGGGGCCAGATGTGATGCAAAAATAACATCTCGCCCCAGCCGGGATGGCCAACAATGAGATCGGGGTGCCAACCATTGCGTCTGAGCTTATCGGCCGCCGCAGCGGCAGCTTCGCCTCGAATCAGCTTGGTTTCAGTGTCGTGGGCCCACGGATGGGCATCGAGACAGGTGCCCCGACGGGCTTGCCACTTCTCCAGCACAACTCCCTGAGTGGCGTATGGCAGGCCTTCTTGAGCTTGCCTGAGGGCCTTAACGCTGTGGTCGCGCCGGGCTAGGGCCGGTGCCAAGTGTTTGAACTGCCCGGGGAAGTTTTGATGAACAAAGAGGATGTTCAAGCGTTTCACCTAGCCGATGCTTGAGCCTGAATTTGACTCGATCTCTTGCTTGAGCGCTTAACCATAGAACGTATAAGCGAGATTGGCAATGCCCGCAGGGGCTTGCAAGCCATTAGGATAGAGCTAGAACGTTGCCAAGCTAGCCACGAATTGCTTGGTGTTGTGAGCAGCAAAGATGCCCACCCCTTTGCGCAGGGCATAAAATGAGGCCCGAGTTACCTGATCAGATAATGAATAAGCTGAAATGACGATCTGTCATTCCAAAGATACAGACGGCAATCATTTTTCACTCTAACGATACGATTGGCTTGTCTAGTATCTCTTCAGGCGGGGGCACTATGCAGGGTCGGCAGATCCTCCAGCTCCGGGATGACGGCCATGCTCTCGGCAGAGAACATGCGGTGGCCCTCCAACTGCCAGTGCTCTTGCTGCTCCAACAGCACCGATTACCGCAGTGAGAAGCCATGCATCCCCTAAATATAAACGAGGTCTTGCGCGCAGCGGTTGGTCGCGCCTTTGCTCTGCGGCTAATACTTGGGGTTGCGGTCGTCATAGAAGAGCGAGAATGCCTGCAGCAAGGGACTGAGATTTCGGGTGCTGAGCTGTAACTAGCAGCATGACCACACCCTGATCTCTGTGTTCGGTAGCAAGCCGTGCCCGCAAATGAGAGCACCAAGCCGAGGCAGCAGCCAAGGCCTCAACAAAGGTCGGTGTAGAGGAGAAGCAGCGCAAGGGTCCCCATGCCGAGCAAATGCAGCAGAAGGCTGCTGCGGCAAAGGATCCGGCCATCGTCAAAGCGGAGGCTTTCGGGCTGAGCGAACCGGAACCGGGGCCACCCCTGCAGCCAGAACCAATACAAGCCTTTAAGAGAAACCGCTGCAATGGCTTGAAAGGGCCAGGGGGGCAAGATTCCTGCACCCGCCGCCGAAATCAGCACTCCTCAGCCCGTTTTCAGTCCAGATCCAGGTGAATCCCCAGCCAACGGAGGCAGAGCCAAGCCAGCTTCTTGCGCCAGCGAGGCTAAACAAATCAGATAACAGTCTAATGCAGCCCCTGAGCCGGGAAGAAGCTCTTCAGCCACTGGCTTCTGGAAACTTCTAATCAGTCCTCCCCCCCAACCCCCACAGCCCCTCACCCCCGCCCCCGCCCCCGCCCCTCACCCCCGCCCCAACTCCTGCCCCCGCCAAGGCTGACGCCCTTGCCCCACCGGGGCGTAAGCGAGCAAAGCGAGCGTGCCCCGGTGGGGCAAGGGCGTCAGCCACCAACTGTGTGACAACCCCCATCGGCTCCAAGCCAAAGGGGCAGCCATTTCTACACTCCAACCAGATGATCCCTGTGATCTGTGCCCTTCCCCTGGCTGAGTGCCGCGATCCTGTTCCCGATCGCCAGTGCGCTGTTCATCCCGTTCATCCCGGACAAGGGTGACGGCAAGACCGTGCGCTGGTACGCCCTTGGCGTGGCGCTGATCACCTTTTTGCTGACGGTTGGGGGGTATGTAACCGGCTACGACCCCGCCGTTTCTGGCCTGCAACTGGTGGAACGGGTGCAATGGCTGCCCCAACTGGGCCTGGCTTGGTCGGTGGGCGCCGACGGCCTGTCGATGCCCCTGATCCTGCTGACCAGCTTCATCACAGCGCTAGCCGCCCTGGCCGCCTGGCCAGTGAGCTTCAAACCCAAGCTCTTTTATTTCTTGCTCCTGGCTATGGACGGCGGCCAAATCGCGGTCTTTGCTGTCCAGGACATGTTGCTGTTCTTTCTGGCCTGGGAGCTGGAACTGCTGCCTGTTTATCTGCTACTGGCAATTTGGGGCGGCAAAAAGCGTCAATATGCCGCAACGAAATTCATTCTCTATACTGCCGGCAGCTCTCTCTTCATTCTGCTGGCAGCCCTGGCCATGGGCTTTTACGGAGGCGGTATACCCAGCTTCGAATACAGCGCCTTGATGGCGAAGGATTTTGGCAGCAAATTCCAGATGCTCTGCTATGCGGGTCTTCTGATTGCCTTTGGTGTCAAATTACCGATTGTGCCCCTGCACACCTGGCTGCCCGATGCCCATGGCGAAGCCACGGCCCCTGTCCACATGCTGCTGGCGGGCATCCTGTTGAAGATGGGGGGATATGCCCTATTACGCTTCAACGTGCAATTACTGCCTGAAGCCCACGTTCAATTTGCGCCGCTACTCGTGGTTCTAGGGGTTGTAAATATTATTTACGCCGCCCTTACATCATTTGCCCAACGCAATCTAAAACGCAAGATTGCCTATAGCTCCATCAGCCATATGGGCTTTGTGCTGATCGGCATTGGCAGCCTCAGCGCCCTTGGCACCAGTGGAGCGATGTTACAAATGGTCAGTCACGGCTTGATTGGGGCAAGCCTGTTCTTCCTGGTTGGTGCCACCTACGACCGCATCCACACCCTCCAATTGGACGACATGGGCGGCATCGGCCAGAAGATGCGCAAAATGTTCGCCCTTTGGACGGTCTGTTCCCTTGCTTCCCTTGCCCTGCCGGGCATGAGTGGCTTCGTATCTGAGTTGATGGTGTTTGTGGGTTTTGTCACCAGCGAAGCTTACAGCCTCACATTTAGAGTTGTCATAGCTTCCTTGGCGGCTGTTGGGGTGATCCTGACTCCGATTTATCTGCTTTCGATGTTGAGGGAAATCTTTTTCGGCAAGGAAAATGTCGAGTTGGCTTCCCATAGCAATCTTGTCGATGCCGAACCGCGAGAGATATATGTCATCTCCTGCCTGCTAGTGCCAATTATCGCTATTGGGCTATACCCACGGCTGGTGACGGATACCTACCGCGCTTCCGTTGAGGCCTTAGTGAACCGGGAGGAACAGGCCATGGCCCTTATCAAACCCCTCGCAGCGACGGCGCGCCTGCGGGGTCCTCACGCTTTTCAGCCAATGGCAGTCCTGAGGGCTCCGACCCTGGCCCGACCAAGCGCCTGAGCTCCGGACCAGTCCAAACCACTCCTAAAATCGCCACCCTGCCGCGCTCTGCTCCATGCGTCAGCTCAACTTTCTGTTGATTTTCAGTTTC
>JBBASD010000015.1:0-21197 GCA_040399485.1 Cyanobium sp.
TGATCAGTGGCGGCGGCCGTTGCAATGTCACCCACGCCTGTTGGGAACCCCGGGTTCTGGTGGGCCACTATCCCCGGGGGGGCAAGGCCCTGCTGGGCCCCTTTTCCCGCTTCGCCACCGCAGACACGGTGGCTTGGTTTGCCGCTCGGGGGCTGACCCTGGTGGAAGAGGCCGATGGACGGCTGTTCCCTTCCACCCATCGCTCCTCCTCCGTCGTCGCCGCGTTGCGGCGCTTGGCCAGTGCTGCTGGTGTCAAGCTTCAGTCAGCCCAGGCCCTGCACACGGTCGCGGTTCAAGATGGCGTTTTTCGCCTCGGACTGCGCGGTGGTGAGGTTGTGGTGGCGGATCGGTTGGTGTTGGCGACCGGCAGCCATCCCAGTGGCCATCGTCTTGCCCGCGCCCTGGGACACACGATTGTGCCGCCGGTTCCCTCGCTGTTCAGTCTCAGCCTTGATGCACCCTGGCTGTGCCAATTGGCAGGGGTGACCATGGACCCTGTTGGTCTGCGGCTTTTCCCCCCCAGCGATCAAGACACCCTCCCCTGCCGCGGCCAGGGGGCTGGGGAACTGCTGCAGCGGGGTGCTGTGCTCATCACCCACTGGGGGCTGAGTGGCCCGGCCACCTTGAGGTTGACCGCCTTCGCGGCCCGTCGATTGAGGCACTGGGGCTATCGCGCCACCCTTGAGGTGGATTGGACCGGCGGGCTGTCCCAGGTTGAACTGGAGAGCCACTTCCGCGAGGCCCGCCGCCAGCAGGCTCGCCGGCAACTTGGCAGTTGGCGTCCCTGGAGCGCCCTGAGCAGGCGGCTCTGGTGGTCACTTTTGCAGGGGCATGGCGTGGCCCTGGAGCAGCGCTGGGCCGATCTTTCCAGCCCAATCCAGCGGCAGTTAATTCAGTCCCTGAGAGCCAGCCGATACCCTGTCGTCGGACGAGGCCCCTTCGGCGAAGAGTTCGTGACGGCCGGCGGTGTACCCCTGGCCGAACTTCAGTCAACCACCTTTGAAAGTCGATCCCAGAAGGGGCTTTATTTTGCGGGTGAGGTACTTGATGTGGATGGGGTAACTGGCGGTTTCAATTTCCAGCATTGTTGGACTAGTGGCTGGTTGGTGGGTGGTGCATTGGCGGCAGATGTGTAACAGTTATGGGCTATCGAATCTTTTCGAACACTGAGAACATCGGTAGATACATGGCAAGTAGAATGGCGGCCACAATTCCGCCAACCAAGATAATCATGGCGGGTTCGATAAGGGAAGTAAGTAGCTTGACGGCGGTGCTGATTTCGTCCTCATAAAAGTCGGCCACTTTGGAGAGCATGGCATCCATATTCCCGGTCTCCTCACCCACCCCAAGCATGCTGATGGCCAGCTCGGGGAATAAATTTTTGCTGCCTAATGCGGTGCTCAATGGCACCCCTTCACTGACGTCCTGCCGGCTGGCTTTGATGGCATCACTCATAACACTATTACTCGTAGTTTCAAAGAGAAGATCCAGGGCCATCAAAATAGGCACGCCAGCTTTAGAGAGGGAAGCCAAGGTTCGGCAGAACTGGGCAGTTACTGTTTTTTGGATCAGGTCGCCAAACAGTGGAAGCTTGAGGACCAGTCTATCAATCTGCCGGCGGCCGAAAGGTGTTTGGTAAAAGCGCGCAAGCAAGATGAAGGCCAATATAAGGGCTGCAACAAGCACCAGGGCTCCAGGCGAGCGAAGAAATTCACTTAGGCTGACCATGAAAATAGTAAAGGCAGGAAGTTCTGCATTGAGTGTCTCAAAGGTGCTGGCAAAGCTTGGAATCAGGAATATCGTCATGCCAAGAAATACCAGAATGGCCACCACTAAAACTGTGATTGGGTAGCCAAGGGCCCCTTTGATTTGGTTCTGAAGTTTGGAGTTCTGCTCTAGTAGCAAGGCCAGCCGATGTAGCGTTTCATCGAGTACACCGCCGGCTTCACCAGCTTCGACCATGGCAACAGTGAGATTGTCGAACACTTTTGGCCATTTCCGCATCGAATTTGCCAGGCTTTCACCCTGATTCACCTCTTGAACCATGCTTTTGAGAGCCCTGCGGAATAGCGGCGGCTTTTGCTGTTTTTGAATCATATCAAGACCGCGCAGAATTGGGACTCCTGCGTTAACCATGGTTGCCAATTTGTTGGCAAAAATTGCCTTGTCACTAATGGTGACCGGTTTTTCCAGCCAGTGTTTCAAGCCCTCCGGGTTCCTCTGCTTTGCCTCGACAGGGATGGGGCTGCGAGAGCGACTTAGGGTGGTGTAAGTCACCCCACGGCGCCGCAGGACCCTGCGGGCTGCCGCCGGATTCTCGGCTTCCAGCTTGATCTCCCGCTGCTGACCAGTCTTGGTTTTGTATGTTGCGGTAAAGGTGGGCATGGGCGGAAGCTGGGGTATGGGGTGGCAAGGGTTAGTGGATAGTCACTTATTCACCCAATTCGAACAGCCGTTCCATTTCATCGGATCGTCCAGATTTGGCCAGTGCTTCCGCCTTGGTGATACGTCCTTCCTGTGTCAATGTTGCCAAAGCTCTTTCTAAGGTTTGCATTCCTTGATTAGCCCCTGTTTGGATTTGAGAATAGAGTTGAGCTGTCTTGGCTTCGCGGATCAAGTTGGCGATGGCAGGGGTATTCACCATGATTTCCTGGGCCATGACGCGCCCAAAGGATCCTTTGATGATCGAAGTGCTATTACATAGGGTTTGACTGAACACCGCCAACAGACTGCTACTCAATTGCACCCTAATTTGGGCTTGTTGACCCGTGGGGAAAACATCAACCATTCTGTCGACGGTCTGGGATGCGGAACTGGTATGCAAAGTGGCAAGTACTAAGTGGCCAGTTTCGGCTGCGGTGATGGCGAGTTGGATGGTTTCAAGGTCCCGCATTTCACCGACCAGAATCACGTCGGGATCTTCCCGTAGGGCGGCACGCAGGGCATTGCCAAAGCTGCGGGTATCTTCGTTGACTTGCCGCTGATGGATGATCGATTTGACGTTTTTATAGATGAATTCGATCGGGTCTTCAATGGTAATTATGTGTTCTGATCGCGTCTGGTTGATTTGATTCAGTACCGAAGCAAGCGTGGTAGATTTGCCCGATCCAGTCGGTCCCGTCACCAATACCAGTCCGCGGGGCGAACGGCAAATCGTCTCGAGGATCGGGGAGGAGCCCAGCTCGGTAAGGCTGGGGATGTGGCTGCCCAGTGCACGCAAGCAAGCTGCATAGGTGCCACGTTGACGATAAACATTGATACGAAAGCGCCCAACTCCGCGGAGCCCGTAGGAACAATCAAGTTCCCAATTCTGTTCGAGTTGCTTGCGCTGGGAATTGCTGAGCAGGGAGAAAATCAGCCGACTGCAATCATCATCTGTCAGAGACTCTTCGTGGATCGGGCGCAACTTGCCGTTGTAGCGGCCATAGGGGGGTTGACCTGAGGCCAAGTGGAGATCACTGCCACCAGCTTTGACCAGATCGGCCATCAGATCTTCGATCATCACTTCATTCATCGACCTAACTCCTTGTTTCTAGACAGTAGGGGCATTCCAGCCATTCGTCTTGGAGGCCTGCTCCGCATCCTTTACAGGTGAGGGTGCTGAGGGCCCTGGCCTGACGCTCGGATTCCAGCCCCGTATCGGTGAGCAGCATGCGTTCGACCTCTTCGAGACTGGTCAATCCCACTCGAACCAGCTCCAGGCCATAGCCCAGCAGGGTTTTCATGCCACTTTCGATGGCGAGTCGACGCAGTTCGTTGGTGCTGGCCCTTCTGGAAACAGCTGTCGCCAGAGACTCCGTCATGGTCAGCACCTCGTACACGCCCACCCGACCCGAATAGCCCCGGCCATTGCATCGGTGGCAGGCTCCCTCGGACCCAGCAGCTACGGTGCAGGCCCGAAAGAAATGGGGTGTGCTTTCATAGGTGCCGATCAGGCCGAAGCGGGCGAGCTCATTTTCGCCAGGCTGGTGTGGAATCCGGCAGTCGCTGCACAGTTTGCGTACCAACCGCTGGGAGACTACCCCTAGCAAGGAAGCGCTGACAAGAAAGGGTTCAACACCCATCTCATCGAGTCGTGCGAAGGCACTTACCGAGTCATTGCAGTGAAGGGTGGTGAGCACCAGGTGACCGGTTAGGGCTGCTTCGATGGCGGTTTTTGCCGTTTCTATATCACGGGTTTCACCGACCAGGAGCACATCCGGGTCCTGACGCATGAATGCCCGAAGGGCAATGCTGAAGTCGTAGCCCTTTTCACGATTGACTTGGGTTTGGGTGATGCCCCGTAGGCTGTATTCGATCGGGTCTTCCACGGTGCAGATATTGATGGCCGGATCGTTGCGTTCACCGATCAGGGCATAAAGAGTCGTGGACTTTCCTGAACCTGTCGGTCCTGTCACCAAGATCATCCCAAAGGGTTTGTTGCCCATGCTGCGCACAAGCTCCCTGACCCGTCCATCGGTGATCAGGGCATCAAGGCCTTCCTTGGTGGCGATGTTGTCGAGCAGTCGCATCACTACTTTTTCACCATGGCGTCCGGGCAGGGTGCTGACGCGGAAATCGGTGCTGCGACCGCGGTAGCTGCGCCGAATCCTGCCATCTTGGGGTAGACGACGTTCAGAAATATCAAGATCGGCCATGATCTTGACTCTGGAAGTGATTGCCGGTGTCATTTTTTTGGGCAGGCTTTCTATATCGCGTAGTACCCCATCCATGCGAAAACGAATTAACAATCGATCTTCCTGTGGCTCCATGTGGATATCACTTGCCTTAGTCATTAAGGCTTCAATAAGAATGCGATCAACCAAATTAAGGATCAAAGAATTATTTTCTTCTCGGCCACTGGCTTCTAGGTCTTCGCCAGCGTCATTCGTGTTCTCAGTGTCATCCGTCGTGACTACTTTGCCGAAATCCAGGTCGCTAAAGAGAGACGTGCGATGGGGAGCTTCTGACCGCGTTGAAAGGGTGTCGTTGTTCATGGCGGACTCATCCACTCGGCGGAGGCGACAGGGATGGGGCGAAGGGCTATCGCCGAGAAGATCCTTGACAAGTAACTGTAATCAAAAATTCCCGTGTCGCACCGATTCTATGTCCATGGTTGGGAAACTGGTGGAGGTGCGGGCTTCCGCAGCTTGTGGCCTGGCGCCCCTGGCCTTCAACATGGTTCCATCCGACATTTCGTGCCCAGGCAGTATGAGCGGCGATTCCCCAAGCGTTGGCGACTCCCACCAAGAGCAGCCGACCATCCCTAAGGCCTACGAAGTGGATTCTGAATGGAATCCGGCCCCTGGCTCGCCCCAGCAGGTTGCCGGCCAGCCGGCTGTAGCAGAGATTTCGCTCGGCGAGCGATCGGAGGAGGGCCAGGGTTCCGAGGCACCAGGCTCCGGATCAGGTACAGGTACAGGTACAGGGGTCGTTGGATCGGCCCAGGACGATGGCGGCGGTGCCAACTTGGACCCCCGCTTGGTGGCCCTGCAGGCCGAGAATGAGAGCCTTAAGGGCCAGTACATGCGCATTGCCGCAGACTTCGATAACTTCCGCAAGCGCCAGAGCCGCGACCAGGACGATCTGCGCCTCAAGATCACCTGCTCCACCCTCAGTGAAATTCTGCCTGTGGTCGATAACTTCGACCGGGCCCGCCAGCAGCTCAATCCCCAAAGCGAAGAAGCCCAGGGCTTGCATCGCAGCTATCAAAATCTTTACAAGCAGCTGGTGGACGTGTTCAAGCAGCTGGGCGTTTCCCCCATGCGGGTGGAAGGCGAGCCTTTTGACCCCACACTTCACGAGGCCGTGCTTAGGGAGCCCAGCCAGGAGCATCCGGAGGATGTCGTCATCGAGGAGCTGCAGAGGGGCTACCACCTCAATGGCCGCGTGCTTCGCCATGCCTTGGTCAAGGTGTCCATGGGTCCGGGTCCAGGTCCAGGTGGCGCGCCTCTGACAGGTGCTGACCTGGGGCCTGCTGAGCAGGCCGGCTAATGGCGGATTACTACGAGCTGCTGGGCGTCCGCCGTGATGCCGATCCGGACACCCTCAAGCGGGCCTACCGGCGACTGGCGCGCCAGTACCACCCTGATGTCAACAAGGATCCGGCGGCTGAGGAAAAATTCAAGGAGGTCGGCCAGGCCTATGAAGTGTTGAGCAATCCTCAGACGCGGGCCCGTTACGACCAGTTCGGCGAGGCCGGTTTAGGTGGTGCTGGCATGCCCGATATGGGCGACATGGGAGGTTTCGCCGACCTTTTCGAGACCTTTTTCAGTGGTTTTGGCGGCGGAGCTGGCGCTGGTGGCGGTGGCCCCCGCCGCCGCAGTCCTCGCCAAGGCAACGATTTGCGTCTAGATCTCTCGATCAGCTTCAGCGAGGCCATCGCTGGGATCGAGAAGGAGGTGCAGGTACGCCATCTTGAAACCTGCAGTACTTGCCAGGGCACTGGTGCCGCAGAGGGCAGTGCCCCCACCGGGTGCACCAGCTGCGACGGAGCTGGTCAGGTGCGGCGGGCCACACGCACCCCTTTCGGTACTTTCACCCAGGTGGCCCCCTGTCCAACCTGCGAGGGCACGGGCGAAATGATCGCCGATCCCTGTGGTAGCTGCAGGGGCCAGGGTCTCAGAGAAGTGCTCAAGACGTTGCGCCTCAACATTCCCGCCGGCGTTGACACCGGAACCAGGCTGCGGGTAGCCAATGAGGGCGATGCCGGTCAAAGGGGCGGTGCCTCGGGGGATTTGTACGTGTTTCTTGGGGTCAAACCCCACCCCCAGTTGCGTCGAGACGGAATCACCATCCTGTCGGAAGCTCCGCTGAGCTACCTGCAAGCCATTCTGGGTGACACCATTGAGGTCGAGACGGTCGATGGTATCGACAAGCTCGAGATCCCAGCCGGGACCCAGCCCGGCACGGTTTTAACCATGAAGGGCAAAGGGGTGCCCAAGCTGGGCAATCCGGTGGCCCGTGGCAATCATCAGGTCACCGTGAAGGTTCAGCTACCCACCAAGCTCAGTGGTGATGAACGGGACCTGCTGGAACAACTGGCAGGTCACCACAGAAGCAAAGGGCAGAGACCGCCCCACAAGAGCGGCTTGTTCGGCGGGCTGTTCGGCTGACCGTGACCCCTGAACCTCTGCAATGCCTGAATCTCCGCGGCACTCCCTGCCCGTTGAATTATGTACGGACTCGGCTTGCCCTAGAAACCCTTCCCCCCCAGGGTTGGTTGCAGGTCGATCTGGAGGCCGGGGAACCCGAGACTTCCGTGGCTCAGGGGTTGCGGGGCGAGGGTCATTGGGTCCAGGTTGAGCACCTGCCCCCTGATGGTGCGCGATTGATGATCCAACGCGCCCCATGAGGGCAAGGGATCCAGGTTGCTCCGAACCCCCGGGGACCGGCGCCAGCCCTGAGTGCGTCAAAGGACGGGTTGTGGCCCTGGAAGCCAATTTTTGCCGGGTTCATCTCGATCAGCCCGGTCCCCATGGCGTCCTCCGGCTGCTGTGCACACGGAGGACGCGCTTGGCCAAGATCGGCCTGCAGGTGTCCGTAGGTGATCGGGTCGGCCTTGATGGCGTGGACTGGGCGGCTGGCCGTGCGGCGGTTGCCTCTCTTGAACCCCGCAGCAGCCTGCTGGAGCGGCCAGCAGTGGCGAATGTCACCCAGGTGCTGGTGGTGGTGGCCTTGGTTGAACCGGAGTTGGACCCCTTGCAATTGACCCGTTTTCTGGTCACTGCCGAGGCGGCCGGTGTGCCCTTGCAGCTGGTCCTGAGCAAAGCGGATCGACTGGAGCCAGAGGAGCTAGCTGCCTGGGTCGAGCGCCTTGGCCCATGGGGTTACGACCCTTTGCCGGTTTCCTCGCTCAGTGGGCAAGGAGTCGCCGCATTGCGCTCCCGTCTTGTTAAGAGTTCTTGCGGCGGTGGGATCGCCGTGTTATGCGGCCCCTCCGGGGTAGGCAAAAGCAGCTTGCTCAACGCCCTGGTTCCAGGCCTGGCTCTTCGGGTGGCCGCCGTTTCCGGTCGCCTGCAGCGGGGGCGCCATACCACCCGCCACGTTGAGCTGCATGCATTGGAGGAAGGGGGCGGCCTGTTGGTGGCAGACACGCCAGGCTTCAACCGGCCCGCCCTGCCTCTGGATCCGTTGCAGTTGGCCAGGGCTTTCCCCGAGATCCGTCAGCGTCTGGAGAAGGGAGGCTGTCGCTTCGCTGATTGCCGCCACCTGGATGATCCAGGCTGTCGAGTGGGAATGGGCTGGTTGCGTCATTCGCTGTATCGCCGTTGCCTGGAGGAGATCGAAGCCAGCCCAACGGTGACCCGCAGGTCCCAGGGTGGCACCCGCCAGAGGGGGGGCCGGGAAGAACCCTTGCTGCAGGGCCAGTGGCGCCAGGCTTCTCGCCGGCAGGGCCGTCAGGAGCTGGCGGGGGAACTCAGCCCCCCAGACCTGGAAGATTCAACTCCAGGCCCCCCGTGAGGTCATCCATGCGTTCGCGCATGGTGCTGGTGGAGACCTGATAAGCCTTCTGAAGGGCCTCAAGAATGGCCGCTTCGACGGCCCCAGGCTCTTCAGCGAGCAAGGCGGGGTCCACCCGCACCTTCAGGGGTTGCTGGTTGCCGGAAAGCCAGATGCTGACTCTGCCATCTGCACTTTGGCCCTCAAGTTCCATTGCCTCCAGCTCTTCCTGAAGTTTTTGGGCGTCTTGCTGGATCTGCTGCGCCTTGCGGAATGCTTCGGTGAGCTGACCGAAATTGGGGAGTCCGAAGCCGGCCATGGAGACGTGGAGACAAAGATCGAATTTACAGACCGGTGCCTTAAAAGCCGAGCCGTTTGACCTCTGGATGGAGCAGGATTCCGTACTTCTCCAGCACCTTGTCCTGGACCAGGCCTATCAGGCTGTCGATGTCTGCCGCCGTGGCGCTGCCGGTATTGACGATGAAGTTGGCGTGCAGGGGGGAAACTTGGGCTCCACCAACGCTCAAGCCTTTGAGTCCCAGTTCCTCAATGAGTTGACCGGCTTTTCGGGGTTCTGGATTGCGAAATACACTGCCGCAACTGGGCTGCTGGTAAGGCTGGCTCTTGGTGCGCGATTGCAGGTTGGCGCTGGTGTGGGCCGTAATGGCGGCGGGAGCATGGCCGGGGCTGAGCCGAAAACGGGCCGACAGCACCAGCAGCGCTTCGTCCTGCAGGCGGCTGTGGCGGTAGGCGAAGGCCAGGTCCCGGGCTTCAAGCACGAAGGGATGGTCAGGCCGCTCGGGATCGATGACCTTGACGGAATGCAGCCACTCGGCTGTACAGCCCCCCTGGGCACCCGCATTCATCACAACGGCCCCGCCAACGGTGCCGGGGATCCCTACCGCCCATTCAAGGCCATGCAGCCCCTGGCGAGCCACTTTGCGGGCAAGGGTTGGAATCGGTTCTCCCGCCCAGGCTTCCACCCAGCCTTCCCGGGGATCCAGCTGGCTGCCCTGGAGGCGCCGCTGGCAAAGGGTGAGGCCTGGCAGGACGCCATCGGCGACCAAAAGGTTTGATCCGGCGCCGATGCAACGCATGGGCAAGCTTTTCTCCTGAGCCCAGCACACCAGAGCCATGAGGGAGGCCTGATCTGACGGTTCGGCAAACCATTGGGCCGGGCCGCCGACTCGCCAGGTGGTGAAGTCCTTCAGCTCCACCGCCTCATGCAGGCCGGCAGGGGGGTGCTGAGCCGGCAATTCAGGCCACCAGGGCGGGGGCCGCGCCGGGGTCTCCCTGGGCTGCCAATCGATCCCAGAGGCTGTTCACATCACCTGCCCCCATGGCCAATACCAGATCGCCGGGGCGGGTGCGATGTACCACGTGTTCGGTCAGTTGGTCGAGGCTGTCGGCCACCAGCACCTCCAGTTGGGGCGCGAGCCGCCGCACCGCCGCACCCATGGCCTGGCTGGAAATGCCGAAGATTGGATCTTCGCCGGCGGCGTAGAGGGGGGCCACAACGACTAGATCGGCACTGGAGAGAGCAAGCGAAAATTCTTCGAGAAACTGGGCCGTGCGGCTATAGCGGTGCGGTTGGAAAATGGCGACCAACCGTTGGGGGCGAGCGGGCAGGGGGCTACGTCCGCTGTTCACCATCAGCCGAGCCATCGCCAGGGTGGCGCTCACTTCGCTGGGATGGTGGGCATAGTCATCAACCACAATGCGCTCTTGCCATAACCCCCGGCAATCAAAGCGACGACCGGGGGTTCGCACCTGGGCGATCGCCTGTTGCAACTCGACAAAGGGCACCCCTACCAAACGGCAGGCAGCCAGGGCGGCGGTGGCGTTGCTGAGGTTGTGGCGACCTGGCAGTGGCAGCTCGAAGAGGCCAACGGGCTGGCCACCTTCATAAAACTGGGCCACGGTGCCATCTCCGTGTTCTTCAACGGCAATGGCGGCAAACGAGGTCTGCTCCTGGCTTTGGGTTGACCACCAGTGATCGGCTTCGAAATGTTCACTCAGGATCGGGCAGTCCTTGTTGGCCAAAACCTGTTCCGAACCGGTCGCAAAATGCTTGAGGGTCTCGATGAGGGAGTTGAGATCGGGGTAGTGGTCCGTGTGATCGAGTTCCAGATTGGTGATCACACCCAGATGGGCCTTGAATTTGACAAGGGAGCCATCGGATTCGTCAGCTTCGGCCACCAGCAGTCGACCTTCTCCATGGCGGGCATTGCTGCCAAAGGCGGGCACGATGCCGCCGATCACGGCGGTGGGGTCCCGCTGGGTGGCGGCCAACAGGGTGGCGATCAAGGTGCTGGTGGTGGTCTTGCCGTGGCTGCCCGCAACAGCGATCGAGGGTTGACTGCTGATCAACGCCGCCAGAACATCGGATCGGTGTACGACCGTCCATCCCCGATGGCGGGCTTCCAGCACTTCAGGGTTGCTTTTGGGAACCGCTGAACTGATGACCACTACCGGATTGGCAGTGCCGGCTTGCTGGAGCGCAGTGATCGTTTCAGCTGACTGGCTAAGAAAGATCTGAACGCCGCATTGGCGCAATCCTTCCATCACCGGCGAGCAACGGCGATCGGAGCCACTGACCTGGAAGCCTCGTTTGGCCAGGATGCCGGCGAGGGCGGACATGCCGATGCCTCCGACTCCAACAAAGTGGAGCGGCTGATGGCGATCGAGCAGCAGGGCCAAGTGCACCTCCGGGTCGAGCCGAAAATAAGCCGGCGACGACACCCCTCCTTTTACTGGTTGCTTCGCTTTCTGGCCAGCCTTGGCCTGCTTGTCGATGGCGAGGCGGCGGGCCGAGCCAGGGCTGCCGATCGGTTTGAGAGGAAGTGCGGAGATCCGGTCTGTAGGATCTGCTCCCGAAACGCCCTAGCCAGCGGTTTTTCCGCCCTCCCAGCCATGACCCTGCGCGTAGCGATCAACGGATTCGGCCGCATTGGCCGCAACTTCATGCGTTGCTGGCTCAGCCGAGGCCTTGATACGGGCATTGAGGTGGTGGGTCTCAACGACACCTCCGATCCGAGGACCAACTCCCACCTGCTCCAATACGACACCATGTTGGGCCACATCCGCAATGCGGAAGTGAGCTATACCGACGACACAATCGTTGTCAATGGTAAGCACATCAAGTGCTTCTCTGATCGCAATCCCCTCAATCTGCCTTGGAAGGAGTGGGGCGTTGATCTTGTGATCGAAGCTACCGGCGTTTTCATCGACCAAAAGGGTGCCGGTAAGCACATTGAGGCGGGCGCCAAAAAAGTCCTGATCACAGCTCCCGGCAAGGGTGAAGGCGTTGGCACCTTCGTTGTTGGCGTCAATGCTGATCAGTACCGGCATGAAGATTTTGACATCATCAGTAATGCCAGCTGCACCACCAATTGCATGGCGCCCCTGGTCAAGGTGTTGGATCAATCTCTCGGCATCGTCAAGGGCATGATGACCACCACCCACAGCTATACGGGCGACCAGCGCATTCTTGATGCCTCCCACCGCGATTTGCGCCGGGCACGCGCCGCTGCTGTCAATATTGTGCCCACCAGCACCGGTGCCGCCACCGCCGTGGCGCTTGTCTATCCACCGATGAAGGGAAAGCTAAATGGCATCGCCCTGCGGGTGCCCACCCCAAACGTGTCGGTGGTGGACATGGTGCTGGAAGTCAGCCGCTCCACCACCAAAGAGGAGGTGAACAACATCTTCAAGGAGTCATCCCAAAACGGCATGAAGGGCATTATTAAATATTGTGACCTTCCTCTGGTGTCAACTGACCACGCCGGCACCGATGAATCCACGATCGTGGATGCCGATCTCACCTTGGTGATGGATGGCAACATGGTTAAGGTGATTTCCTGGTACGACAACGAATGGGGCTACAGCCAACGCGTTGTTGATCTCGCCGAAGTGGTGGCCAAGAACTGGAAGTGAGGCTGGGGCCAGTCCCACCTTCCTAGGCCGTCCTGAGGGGCGGCCTTTTTTTTGGCCCTGCCTGGTCGGCTGGCCATGGTTGGCCAGATCTACACCCAACGGCTGGCAGCTCGCTGGACTGTCTCTGGGCAAACCATGGCCTCTCTGGTGGACCGCCTCGGCAGAACGTGGGCTGATCCCCTGCACCGCCAAGGGCCGCTGCCAAATGCTCCTGCCTGGCATAGGTGGATGGGTGAAAACCTGATAATTTTTATATCAGCCGAACCGGTGCAGTGGCTGTCCGTCATATTTCCATCAACCAAGCCGTTCTCCACTGGCGCGACCTCGAATGGCAGCGCAGCATCGCTGAAGGTTACGCTGCGCTTGCTGAGGCCGAAGCGGATCGGCCGGGGACCACCAGCCCCTCCGATGCCCTGAACGCGGCCCGTGAAGCTGCCGAGCTGGCCCGCAGCCTGTCATGAATCCCAGCGCCGGCGATCTATGCACCTGGCCCCGCAATCCCCAGGTGCGCGACAGCAAACGCCGCCCGGTGGTGGTTCTGTCTCCCGCCTATGCGGGCCTTTCTACGGTCATCGTCGTGCCGCTCACTTCGGATCTCTCGTCCCGCAGCCTGCCGTTGCGGCTGGTGATCGAGTCCACACCGGCCAATGCCCTGGCTGCCAATAGCCTAGCCCTCTGTGATCAGATCACCTGTCTGTTGGTCAACCTGGTGAGTGAACCGTTCGGGCAACTTGATCGGGCCTTGCTGGCCACGCTCAGGTATCGAGGCGCCCTGCCCCTGGGCTTGCTGCCCAGCGATTTGCGGGCTGGCGGCTGACCTTTCCTGATCAAACGCGGCCGCCACCGGCCCTGAGCGCCGGTTCAGACTGCCCCCAACGCACTGCCGCCATGCCTCCCGATATCCGCTGGCAGCAACGCTTCGCCAACTTCTGCCAGGCCCTTGATCAGCTGGAGACCTTCTTCCAGCCCCCCGCGCTCAACGAGCGGGAACGTCAGGGCCTGATCAAGGCCTTTGAATACTGTTTCGAGCTGGGCTGGAACACTCTGCGCGACCTGCTGCTGGCGGAGGGCAACGCCGATTTGATCGGCTCGCGCGACACCCTTAGGCTGGCCTTTCGGGTGGGCCTGATCCGCGACGGCGAGAGCTGGCTAGCCATGGTGCAGGACCGCAACCTCACCAGCCATACCTACAATCGCAGCACCGCCGAGCAGGTGAGCCAGCAGGTGGGGGCCCGCTACCTGCCCTGTTTTCGGGAGCTGCGCCAGGTGCTCACCCAGCGGCAGCAGGTCCCCGCCGGCAAGTATGGGGATGGCTGAGCAGCCACCAACTGCGGCCGCCACCCCCGCCGCTATACCCGGCCTGCCGCCGGAGGCCTCGGCTTGCCTCCTGGCCCTGTTCAGCGCCGAGCCCGCCGTAGAGGAGGTGTGGCTCTATGGCTCTCGGGCTATGGGCCGCCATCGCCCCGGCTCCGACATCGACCTCACCCTGGTGGCGCCGAATCTCGGCCATCACGACCGCCTGCGGCTGATGGGCGCCCTTGATGACCTGCTGCTCCCCTGGAGCATCGACCTCTCCCTGCACCACGAACTGCCAGAACCCCTGCGCCAGCATGTGGCTCGGGTGGGGCGGCGGCTGGCGCCCTGAGTCCCTTGCCAGTTCTTTAGTCCCTGGCAGACGACGTGTTTTGCTTTGACCGACAGGGTTGGCAGCATCGCCCCAGCGGTAGTGAATTGACTCCAGCCGCCCATGGCCGGCCTACTGCTCGGCTATTTCTCACCAATCTGAAGACTTCCACTATGGCTGCCCCCCAATTGGCCTTATAAAATATTGATGTTTCATTTAAATCCACCTGCTAATGACTAAAAGATTTATCATACATGATCTTGCTTTGAGTCTCGGCTCAAGCCTTATCGGCTGGCTCGGCTAAGGCCCTAAAAATTCAGATTGTTTTGATAATGATTTCGCCATTTTCTCCGGAACCAGCACAAGCGTCAAAACTCTTCTTTATCAGAATAACGATAGTTGGCCGTCCCAAGGTCTTAGGTCAATAGCCAATCCAGCCGCAGTAGACAATATTTATTACCTGTTGGCGATGGGAGGAGGAGGCGTAGAAGAGGTTTTTGGAACTATAGGAAATTTTAATCTTACCACGGCTACGGGAGTAAAAGTAAGCAATTATCTGGCAAGTTATCTTTTCGGTTATAATTTAGCTGCTGTTGAAGCGGCTCCTTTGATGCCAGCCTTATGGATGTTCAGACTGCTTTCCCAGTCCTCACATTTGCTGCTCCACCTGCTCCTAGTTGCGGAACTATTTGTAGTTTACGCCCAAGCATTAGCAATGGTAAAAGTTTTGAATTCAGCAGTGGTTCTGCTGTCCTTTTCGCCATCCCTTTTAGCTCCCCTGCTCCAGTACCTGGACCCTCCCGCCCTGAGGGAGCTGCTGGAGGATCCGCGCCACAGCCTTTGCTTCAGCGTTGTCTCCCTCTGGGAGCTGGTGATCAAGGCGGCCCTGGGGCGGCGATGGTTTCCAGGTGCAACCGTCGTTGCTGCGGCGCACCCTGCTGGATGGCGGCTTTGAGGAGATTCCGATTGAGGCCGCCCATGTCCTGGCGGGTGGCCCAGCTGGCCCGCTATCCCGGCCCCGCGCGCCATCAGGGCAGCTTCTGAAGCTGGGTAAAGGCCTTGCCTAGTGGCCTGCCGTTCAGTCCGCCTGCAGGAGCGATTCATCTAGGGAGGCCAGCAGAGAACCACTGGCGCCCAGCCCACACCCGCCTCAGCTGAAGTGGCTGTAACCGCTGGCGGCCGCGCTGCCCCCATCGCTTGCCCCCCAAGGGGTGCCATTGGTCCAGCCAAGGCTTCCTGCCTGCCCAGCCACCAGAGCTCCGACGCGCGTCGTGCCTGGTAGCGCCGCGATCAGGGCCTCGGCCCAGGCCGGCTCCAGGGCCAGCACCAGCTCGAAATCCTCGCCGCCCCCCAGGCACCAGGTTTCGGCCTGGGTCAGGGTTGCCATGGCTGGATCCAGGGGCAAACTGTCACGATCCAGCTGGGCCGCGCAGCCGCTGCTGGCCGCGATCGCCACCGCTGCCGCCGCCAGCCCATCACTGCTGTCGCAACCCCCCACCCGCCAGGGCATTGGGGCCGGCCGACTGGCGATCAGGGCCCGCACGGCGTCAAAGCGGGGTTGGGGGCGGCGGTGGGCCTGGATGGCCCGTGCCCGCAGGCTTGGATCCATCAATGCTGCCAGCGGCACTGCAGGGGATCTGGCTGCCGCCGGGGTTGCCCTCTGAGAAGGGGCCCCATGGGCTGCCGATCCCCCTGGGAACTCGCCCTGCAGCAGGGCCAGCCCCAGCCGGCTCAGCCCGTGGGGGCCGGTGGATACCAGCCAGTCGCCCGGGAGTCCGTCTCTACGGCGGATCGGACCGGAGCTGGCGATGTCGCCCGGCTGGCTCGTAGCGGTTGGCACCCCCCCCAGCCGCCCGAGCGCCGTGATCGCCAGCAATCGCTGGCAGCCGCCACTGCAGTCGCCCCCCAGAAGCACACCGCCGTAGGCCTCCAGCGCCTCCTTGATGCCTGCATATACCCCTTGCACCCAGGGCCATGGGGTGGCGGCCGGAGCCACCAGGGCCACCGTGATCCCCACCACGGCCGTGCAGCCCATGGCCGCCAGGTCCGAAAGGTTGGCCGCGGTGGCCCGCCAACCCACATCCGCCGCCGCCGTGGTGGCATCACTGAAGTGGATGCCTTCGACAAGCACGTCGGTATTCACCACCAACGGACTGTCCCCTGTGGCGGGCAACAGGGCAGCGTCATCGGCGAACTGATCCGGGGGGGCGAAGGCCCCTAGCCGCCGGATCAGCTCCCATTCGCCCAGGTCGGCCAGGGTTTCCTGGCTGGTGGTTGGCTTGGGCGGGGCTGCGAGCCGTTGGGCCTCGGGCGCTTGGTCGGCAAGGGGCCCGGTCGTGGGCTGGCCGTGGCCTGCGGCGGAGTGGTCGTCCCCGGGGTCGGTCAAATCCCTCAGGCGTGCTGGTGCAGATTCTGGGCCCCTTCCAGCAGCTTGGCGCTGACAATGCCGTCTTCGGCGGTGAGCTTGTCGAGCACGTCAAATCCATCGACCACATAGCCGAAGGCGGCATAACGGCCGTCGATCAGATTGAGGCCCGCCGGGGTTAGTTCAGGCTCAGACAGGAACAGGAAGAATTGGGAGGAGCCATCGGCTAGATCCTTATCGGAGTGGGCCCAGCCCAGGGTGCCCTTGGCGTTGAAGGGCAGCACGGGCTCTGCCTTGAACATCCCCAGATCTTCGAAGGTCTGGTTGTAATAGGGCTCCGCCTTGCCCGGCACCCGGATCTCCAGGGGCACCCGCCGCTCCGCCTTGGTGCGCGGGTCGATGAAGCCATCTCCAGGCCCTTGCGGATCGCCGGTCTGCAGCACGTAGAAATCTTCGGCCCGGTTGAAAGGCAGGCCGTCATAGAAACCGCGTTGCACCAGATCCACAAAGGCGCCGGCGGTGAGGGGTGCGTTGAAGCCATCCACCACGGTGATCAGATCACCTTTGGTGGTGCTGAGTCGCACCGTGGCCCGGCCCAGCAGGCGGGGCAGGTCGTCGTATTCAGCCGGGATCGCAAAAGGAAATTCCTTGACCAATAGGTCTTCAGCGCTGCCGATGGCCCCCAGGGCCTGGCGACGGGCCTCGACAAATGCATCCCGGTCTTGGCTTGAAGCCGCTTCGCTCAGCCGCTGCATTTGGTCGCTGGCCCGATCGAGCAGCTCTTCGACGCGGGTGCGCAGATCGGGTTCGAAGCGATCGATAATCGCCGCTCGCTTGGCGCTCAGCAGGGACTGGCTGCGCTGGGCGACCTGGCCCAGGGCACTCCAGCGCTTCGCCCGCAGATCAACGCTGGTGGCTTCGAGACGATGCTGAAGATCCTGGAGATCCCCGGGGGCGACCGGTAGGGCGTTGCGCAGCAGGGCTGAGGGATCGGTGATGGCGTTGCCCCTGGGCAGGGCCGCCCAGCTGGGCGGTGCCCAGGCCAGCAGCAACAACAACGCCAAGCCCAGGGCTCCGGCGCAGACCCTTTGCCAGCGGAGGGCAGGGGCGGGGCAAAGGGCGGTGGGGGATGGCGCCGCAGGCCTCTGGCTCATGGATGGCCACTCTTTGAATGGACTCTGGCACGTCTGCGATGCCCCTGGGCCTGGTCCAAGAGGGCGTCAGTCGCCAGACGTACAATCCCCAGCGACTTGAAACGCCGGGATGATTTCCAGCAACGACTTCCGCACCGGCACCACGATTCTTCTGGATGGCCAGGTCTGGCGAGTCGTCGAGTTTCTGCATGTCAAGCCTGGTAAAGGTTCCGCTTTCGTGCGCACCAAGCTCAAAGCCGTCCAAAGCGGCAACGTGGTTGAGAAAACTTTCCGGGCCGGCGAAACGATGCCCCAGGCCCAGCTGGAGAAGTCAACCCTGCAGCACACTTATATGGAGGGGGATGAATACGTTTTCATGAATATGGAGTCCTTTGAGGAAAGCCGTCTCACGGCAGCCCAGATCGGCGAAGGTCGTAAATACCTCAAGGAGGGCATGGCCGTCAGTGTCATTACTTTTGATGGCAAGCCCCTCGAAGTTGAGCTTCCCAACTCCGTTGTTTTGGAGGTCACTCAGACCGATCCCGGCGTCAAGGGCGACACGGCCACCGGCGGCACCAAGCCCGCCATCGTAGAAACCGGAGCCCAGGTGATGGTGCCTCTGTTCATCACCATCGGCGAGAAAATCAAGATCGACACCCGCAACGACAGCTACCTCGGCAGGGAGTCCTGATTCCATGCAGCTCGACCATGACCAGCTCCGGGAACTCCTGACCTTCCTGGGCGAGAGCGATATCCAGGAGTTGCGTCTCGAGGGCGATGACTTTCGCCTGGTGGTGCGTCGCAACCTGCCCATGGCGGCGCCCACGGCCCAGGTGGCCTCTTCCCTCCCTGTTGCCGCCGCCCCCCTAACCCCTCCGGCCCCGGTCGCCGCCGCCCCGTCACCGCCGCCCCCCTCCAGCCGCAGCGACCTCCAGCCGCTCACGGCGCCCATGGTGGGTACTTTTTATCGTTCCCCAGCGCCCGGTGAGCCCGCCTTTGTGGAGGTGGGCAGCCGCATTCAGGCCGGACAACCCGTCTGCATCCTGGAGGCGATGAAGTTGATGAACGAACTGGAAGCCGACATCAGCGGCGAGGTTGTGGAAATCCTGGTGGAGAGCGGTACCCCCGTTGAATTCGGCCAGGTCCTGATGCGCATTCGCCCCGCTTGAGCCGGTTTCTGATTCCTTTTGGTCAGCCCAGGTGCCAGGCCGCCTCAAGGGCTGCGTCCATGCTCTCTGGTCTGGCCATTCCCCGCCCGGCGATCCCCAAGGCGGTGCCATGGTCTGGGGAGGTCCGCAGAAACGGCAGCCCCAGGGTGGTGTTCACCGCCGCGTCGAAGGCCAGGAGCTTCACGGGTATCAGGCCTTGGTCGTGATATAAGGCCAAGTAACCGTCAGCTGCCGGTCTGCCACCTCTCCAGGCTGCGGCTGCTTCCAGCCAGCAGGTGTCTGGGGGCAGGGGACCCTCAAGGCGCACCTCAGGGTGACGCTGGCTCCAGCCGGCCAGGCAGTCCCGCAACCAGTCTTCCTCTTCCCGCCCTAGCCGGCCGGCCTCACCGGCATGGGGGTTGAGGCCCGCCACCACCAGATGGGGCTTCTCGCTGAAGCGCCGGCAGAACGCCAGCAGCCGCTCCAGTTGGGCCCTCACAAGCTCCGGGGTGAGTTGCTGGGGCACTTGGGCCAGGGGGATGTGGGTGGTGGCCAGCAAGGTGTTCAGCCGCCACCCCCCCATGGGCGAGAGGGCGGTGAACAGCATCGAGGCCTGGGGAACACCGCATAGCTCGGCCAGTCGTTCGGTCTGTCCCGGATAGTCATGGCCGGCCAGGTGCCAGCTCGCCTTGGTGATCGGTGCCGTCACCAGAGCATCAGCTGCGCCTTCCAGAACCAATTCGGCGGCCCGCGTCAGCCACCGAAAGCTGGCCGCGCCAGCAGAGGCGTCGCTATGGCCGCAACGCACCGCTTCGTCCAGGGGAAGGTTCTCTACCTTGAGATCGGCCGGGTCGGCCAGGGGAGCCACCGCTTGGCGCTTGAGCTGGATGTATGACTGTTCCAGCCACTTGCGGCAACCGACCAGTGTGATTTCAGCGCCGGGGGGCCGGGGCCTGGCCAGGGCTTTGAGGCTCACTTCGGCGCCGATGCCGGCGGGATCCCCGAGGGCCAGCACCAATCTGGGTGGATTTACCCTTGGGTTCACTTGATGAGCCGGAGAGGAATCCATGGTGCGGTGGTTTTTGCTGGCATGTTTGCTGTTGTGGTTGGGGAGGGGCTTTCAGCAGGGCTGGCTAATAGTCCGCTGGGACAAGATGGCCGAAGATCTCCACATACCCATCGACAAGCTTCAACCTGACCAATACCTCAAATGAGGTTTATGCTGGCACGCAATCCTTCTCTATAGGAGGGGTAGCGCAAGCGGTAGCCCAGGCAGTCGCAGAGAAGCTCGCTGCTGGCACGCCGGTTCTCACTCCAGAAACTGCGGGCCATGGGACCCATTGTGGCGCTGACGTCCTGCCAGCGCTGCCAGGGTGGCAGCTTGCAGCCCAGCAGGTGGGCGGCGAAGCCCAGGGTTTCACTTGAGGGGCAGGGCTCTCGGTCGGCAACGATCACCGTCTCCGGGCGCTCTCCAGTTGGCATCGCCAGACAGTGCATCAAGGCTCCGACGATGTCATCCACATGCACTCTGGAGAAAACCTGGCCGGGTTTGTGAATCAGGCGGGCCGTGCCGTTGCGAAGGTTGTCAAAGGGGGACCGCCCCGGCCCGTAGATGGCCGGCAGCCTGAACACCTGGACCGGCAGGCCGCTGCAGCGCCAGGCCTGTTCGCAGGCCAGGCGGGCCTGGCTGCGCTCCAGTCGGGGGCGAAGGGTACTGTCTTCGCGCACCCAATCGCCGCCGTGGTCGCCATAGACCCCCGTGGTGGAGAGGTAGCCGACCCATTGCAAAGGCAGGCTTGCCAGGGTGCGGGTCAGGGTCGTGAGCACGGGATCAGCCCCCTGGGGGTCGGGGGGGATCGTCACCAGGACATGGGTCACCCCTGCCAAGAGGTGCGTCTCTGGAAGGACGCCCTCCGCTGGATCAAAGCGGAGCCAATCGTCGGCCTGCTCCTCTGGTCGAGGGCCGCGGCGGTCCGTCAGACGGACCCGTTCGCCGCGGTCGCGCAGGGCTTGGGCGAAGCGGCGGCCGGTGTAGCCAGCGCCCAACACAAGCGCCTGCAGGGGCGGCCCATCACCCGGGTTGACAGCCCCATGGGGATGCAGTACATCTGTATCAGTCCCTGAGGATTCCACCGTGACCGTGTTCCTTGGTTCCACTCCGATCTCTACTGCATCCGGGCTCGCCCCCGCCCTCGACACTGGGGGCGCCACCAGTGGCGCGCAGGGACCCAGCTCCCCCGCCATCCGCTCTCGCTGCATGGGTCATGGGGATCGGTTGCAGTCTGGCCGCGATCGCCGCGGGGCAGGGCCCTGTCCATCCCGTTACGGGCTGATGGCGGAATCCTGGGAAGACGCCAGTCCCATGGGACTTCCCCTGGTCTTGGCAGCCTTGCTGGTCACAGTCGCCCTCCTTGTGGCACCGGAGCGCCCTGAGGCTCAAGAGGCCATCTGCAAGCGCCATGCGGGTGTCGAGGCCTGTCGGGTTTGGTGAACGCTGGGGGAGGGTTGGACGGTTGGTCGGACCCACTCCAAGAGCCGAAGCGCCAGTTTCATGTCTCCCTCACCCCAGG
>JBBASD010000015.1:21297-26315 GCA_040399485.1 Cyanobium sp.
GGTCGGACCCACTCCAAGAGCCGAAGCGCCAGTTTCATGTCTCCCTCACCCCAGGCTCTCAGGGCCATGGCCCGGCGTGGGTCGTAGAAGGATTGGCTGCGATACCAGACAAAAATATCCGTATCCCCCTTGTGGCCATTGCAGGTAAGGCAGGCGGGCACGCAGTTTTCGGTGACGCTAGGCCCGCCGCGACTACGGGGATGCATGTGATCAATCGATTCGGACCGTTGGCCGCAATAGACGCAACAATGATCTGTCAGTTCATGCAGGGATTGGCGCCATCGGCGCACTCGCAATTTCGGGCAGAGGTCTTCGAGAAACACCCCATCCCTCAGCGGCATGCCTGCTGTGCGATTAGAAATATTTTGGCAGGTCTTTGCCGCTGTCATTGTGTCCGGGACTGCACTTCCATGGCTTGGCCGAGGCGGCGATCCAGATGCGGCTGGGCCCCACCGGCTTGATTGAGGTGGTCAGCCCCTTTGATGCGGTCACCCAGTCCCAGCTCCGCTCCCTGCGCCCCAGTGGTCGTTGGCTGCCGGCTCGGGGTTGTTGGGAGTTTCCCCTCGAGGCTGCCATTGCCTTGGAGAACCAGCTGGCGGGGCGCTTCCCGATCACCGACGAGCTGGCCCAATGGCTGCTCTGGCTGCACCAGCCCTTACCACCCCTGCCACCGCATCGCCAGTTGGTACAGGCGGCTGGTTTGGCGGATTCCCTGGCGGATGGGCGGTGTCTGCTGGGGCACCAGCGGTTGGCGGTGCGGTGGCTGTTGGCGCGACGCGGCGCCGTGCTTGCCGATGCCATGGGTTTGGGTAAAACGCTCACGGCCCTGGCGGCGGCTCGCGCCATGGTGCGGCTGGCGGAGTGCCGGCTGGTGGTGCTGGCCCCGGTGGGCCTCCATCTGCATTGGCGTCAGGAGGCTGCGGCCCTGGGGCTGCGGTTGGAATTGCACAGCTGGGGCCGGATTCCAGCCGCCCTGCCTGGGGCCGGTACGGTGCTGATCGTGGATGAGGCCCATTTTGCCCAGTCCCTGCGGGCTAGGCGTACCCAGGCTTTTCTGCGCCTGGCGCGTCATCCCCGCTTGCGGGCCCTGTGGTTGCTTACCGGCACGCCGATGAAAAATGGCCGCCCTGTTCAGCTCTTCCCCCTGCTTGCCGCCATTGGCCATCCCCTCGCCCTTGATCAGCGGGCCTACGAGGAGCGCTATTGCCAAGGCCACTGGCGTGAACAGGGGGGAAGGCGCCTCTGGCAGGCCCAGGGGGCCAGCCAACTAGACGAACTTCGCCAGCTGGTGAGGCCCCTGGTGTTGCACCGCACCAAGGCCCAGTGCCTTGATCTCCCCCCCAAGGAGCGTCTTCACCATGACGTTGAACTGGGGGAGAGTGCCGCCGATCGTTTTGATGCCCAGCTGCAGGCCGTGGTGCAGGCCTATCGGCTGCGGGCGTCCCGGGGTGAAGTGCGACGGGACGCCGAGGCACTGGCGGTGTTTACGGCGATGCGGCGCTTGGGCTCCCGCGCCAAGGAAGGGCAAACAATCACCCTGGTGGCCGAGTTGTTGCGTCGGGGGGAGTCGGTGGTGGTGTTCAGTGCCTTTGTGGCCACTGCCCAGCGGCTCCAAGCTGGGCTTGCCAGCGCCAGTCCCGGGGGAGCTGCCCTATTGATCGGCGCCGTGCCGCCGGCGCGGCGCCAGGGCCTGGTCGAGGGCTTCCAGGGCGGGGCCCAGGGGTTGTTGGTCGCCACCTTCGGCACCGGAGGCCTGGGCTTCACCCTGCACCGGGCCCGCCACGTGGTGCTGGTGGAACGCCCCTGGACCCCCGGTGATGCCGAGCAGGCGGAGGATCGCTGCCACCGCCTTGGGATGGGAGCCAGCCTGAGTTGCCACTGGATGCGGTTGGGGGCAACTGACCGCTTGGTGGATGACTTGATCGAGAGCAAGGCCGAGCGCATCAATGCCCTGTTGCGACCTTCCCGGGAGCGGCAGCTCCGCCAGGCGTTCCCGGCTTTGGTGCGCCAGTGGCTTGAGGACTGGTGAGGCCCCCGGCGGCGGTGGGGCAGTCGGCCAGCCTCATGGCCAGATCGTGGCGTAGCTGCTGGTCCATTTCCTTGGTGGGCAGGGCCCGGGCCAGGGCCGCGGCCTTACGGATGTCATGGCAGGCGGCGGCATCCTTATCGGCCAGGGTGAGCAGCAGGAAGCGGTCGTTGAGGGGGCCCGGATCCTTGGGGAAAGCCGCCACTACGGCATCGCAGCGCCGCAGGGCTTCAGGCAGATGGTCCATGTCGATCGTCCGCAGACAATCAGACCGGTTGATGCGGCGCTGGGGGAGGGGTTCTTCGGCGCAGGCTGTCAGCAGGGAAGCGATGACAAGGGCCACCAGGGCGGGGAAGTGTTGGGCCTGGTGGCGCTGCGGGGGCCCGTTGCGACGGCGGTTCAACGGGGGTAGGGCATCGCGGCACCGGGAATGGCTGCCCCAGCGGCCGCCCCCGGTGAGCCAGTGCCATCCGGGGTGGCCAGGGCGCCCCTATTTACACGGCGGGAGTAGAGGTCCCCGAGGTAACGGGCACAGTCGGGGAAGGAGGCGGAGTTGTAGACCACGGCTTCGGTGATCAACACTGCGGCCCGCTCCGGGGGTGGCTTGAACACGCCGCTGGTCTGTTTGACCACGCCGTAGGCAGCGGCCCAGCTGACTTCATGGTTATTGCCATTGCTGCGCATGAAGCAGTACACCTGGGCGGCTTTGGCGCCTGGGGAATCGATCGCCTGGGCGGGGTTTGCCAGGCTGGCGGCAGCCCCGGCCGAGAGCGCCAGGCCGAGCATTCCTGGCAGCAGGCGGCGGAGGTGGGTGGGGTGGACGCGCATCGGCGGGGCGGGATGGACCGGCACAAGCTATCCAGCCAGGCCCATCTGTCCAGCCACTAGGCGGCTGCGAAGGTCTGGGTTTCAGCCGCCCGGTGGCGCCGCGCTCGACGGCAGCACCAACCGTACGAGCAGCGGTAGCACCAGCAGCACCGTGATCAAGCGCACCGCATGCAAGGCGGCCACGGCGGCACCCACGCCGAACTCGGCCCCCACCAGGCTCATGCCACTGATGCCCCCCGGCGCAGCCCCCAGCAAGGCCACCACCGGATCAATGCCCAACAGGCGGCTGGACCACAGACCGACCACCACTCCGGTCAGCACCAGGGTCACGGTGATCAAAAGGGCCGGTTTCCACAAAACTTTCAATTCGGCCACGTTGGCACTGGTGAGACTGGTACCGATAACGGTGCCAATCGCGATTTCTAGAATGGTGCGCGTGCCCGCGGGCCATTGGGCCGTTTCGAAACGGCCACTCATGCTCAGCAGTGCCGCTCCAATGAGTGCTCCTGCCAGGGGGGCGGCAGGGATGCCCGTCCGCAGGGCCACCAGTCCCCCGGCAATGCCGGCAAGGCCATAAAACCCAAGCAGCCAAGGAGCCATGGGTTCAGCTAGGCAAGGAACTCCCAGTCTGGAAGATTCTTTGCCACCTTGAGCACCTTGCCTTTCTGTGTTGTGATGCAATTCAGTGTTGACGCGGCGCAACGCCGTTTGGCCATGGCTTCTGCTTCTGTTCCTTCGGTGTCGTTCCGCATCAGCCGCCATACAGAAGACTTGGCAATCACCCTGCATGCCCTTTCCCAGCGCCTGGTGGCCTTGGAACAGCGACTGGATTGCCTGGATTCCGAGTTGCATCAAGAACGCGCCAATGGGGCGGACGCGGAGGATCTGGCCCGGCTTGACAAGGCAGAGTCCTTGTTGCGGGATTGTCGGCAGTTGTTGGAAAATGAATCTGCCGTTGTCCAGGCACCTGGTGGCAGCCCAGGCTTGGCATCGTTCAAGGCTGGGGCCCTTGAGCCTGGTTCGGCCGACGTCAAGGAGAACGTTCGCCAATGGGATGCCGCCTGAGGCCCCCCCCCATGGAGCGGTGCATGGAGGTCTTCGTGCCACCACTCATGCATGAACCATGCCAAAATAAGAAGAAAGTGACCATGGCTTACCCTTCCTCCCATTCCGTTGCTTTAGGGGCAGGTTCTGCTCCTCCTGTGCGCCATCCAACGGGTAACCCCCGCTGCTCTCTTCAGGCTGAGCGCGATCACCAACTTGAGAAGCTGGAGTTTGCCCTGGCAGTTGCCCTCACTCGTGGAGACGGTGAAAGATCCCTTGCCCTTCGCCAAGCGATCGAAGCCTTGGGCGGTAATGGTGAAGAACCAGGTACCTGAGGCTTAATGTGGATCTGTATTACGCAAACTTTCTGTTAATGTGCCAATGATCGCAAGGAAGCCTTTCATTGACTAGTCTGTGCCATGAGAAAGTCGTTTGCTTCTCTGGTTTCCTAACGTGATTCCCGTTCTTGTAATCGTGACTTGATCGTTCACGCTTTTGGTATCAGCGGCTTGATCGTTTTTCCTTACCACTAAAAATTCTTGACACCCCTTACCCTTTCGCGCCCAGTCTCTGCTGTTCCTGTCCGACCGGTTCTTTCTGGTCAGGCTGGCAAACCTGCAGCATCGCGCAGTAATTACGAGCGGGGAGACCATCGCCGCCAATTTCTTGACCAGGCTAATAGCTTCAACGAACAGGCCCGTCAAGCGGCTGATGAGGGAGATGTTTCCGGCGCCGCCCGATTGATTTTGATGGCCCTCGATTGTGAACGTCGTGCCGGTGGCCTTGGTCTCCAGGTGATGCAGGTGATCAAGCCCCGCTAGGCCGCCTGCTCAATTTTTTTTCTCCAAACAAGAGTGGATGTCGCTGTGCTTAAACCGTAAAGCTGCTGAAGTTGCCACTGGAGTTGCTGGGCGCCCCTAGGACGCCAGAGGCAAGGGCCGCACGGGCCTAAGCGTTCGGAATTGGAAACCTCAGGCCTGGCTTACACCATCGAGTGGGTAGCCCTCAGCTGCCCAGCGGCTGAGGCCGCCGCGCAGGTTGGCCACCTGGGGGCGGCCGGCTTTAAGCAACTGCTGGGTGGCCAGGGCCGAGCGGCTGCCTGAATGGCAGACCACCACCA
>JBBASD010000016.1:0-25440 GCA_040399485.1 Cyanobium sp.
GGCCCTGATGGCCATCGGCACCGTCTCGCTGCTGACGCTCATCTGGGGAGCCCTGTACTAATGAGGGGTGCAAACCAGAGACAAGGCCTGCATTGCAATTTTTGCGCAAATAGACGAAAATCTTTTTACGTCTTTGCGCAAACTGACACCCACCCCAGGAAAACATTGATCAACATTGGTGCCATCACCCTGGCTCCCTCTCAGATTCTCTGAGCCAGGGGGCCAAGGCAATTTCCCTAACGACCATGCAAACGTTGCAAGATCAAACCATCAAGATTTCCCTGGCGCCAACCAGTTCCACAGGATGGCGCCTGGGGCCTTACAGCCTGTCAGACGACGGCATGCTCATGCTGGGGGACAGCCTGGTTTCACTGAGCCCATTGCAAAGGCGCCTCCTGCAATGTTTCGTGCGTCACAACCGCACGCTGTTGAGCAAGGAACAATTGATGCGGGAAGTCTGGGGCCATGAATATGTCAGCGAAGTCAGCCTGGCGCGGGCTGTTCACAGCCTGCGCCAGGTGTTCGCCCAGGGCCCCCTCGGCAGCCAGTTGATCCGCACCGTTTATGGCACCGGCTACATCCTTGAGGCTTCCGTGCGGCAGATTGACCCTCTCGGCGCCTCCCCTGGCAGTCCAAGCCCCGGGCTCTTGCCAGCCCTGGCCCAGGATGATTACCTTGACGCCCTCCTGGCCCTGCGTCAACAAGATCCCAACCAACTGGCGTTTTCGGAATCCTTGCTACGCCGCTGTTTAAAAGTTCAACCCAATTTCACACCAGCCGTGGTGGCTCTGACGGAAACGCTGCTGCTGCAGCGAGCCTACGGCGGCGGCGAACCCACCAGCCTGTCCGAAGAAATTGAAACCCTGGTTGGTCAAGCAGAGGCCCAGCAAACCATGGGTGTTGAACTGGAGGCCCTGCGGGCCGAAACGGTGCTGCAACTGCACCGCCGGCCCCATGAGGCCGCACAGTCCTTCCACGCCCACCAAGCGATCGCCAACAAACCAGGTCCTGGCCAGCGAACCTGGGCAAGGATGCTGCTGGGTATGGGTGAATCCCGGTTGGCGCTGGAGCTGCTGGAGCAGGGATTGGACCCTGAGCGTCCCCATGGCTGGCTCTTGGCGGCCCTGGCCCATGCCCATCTGGGCCAGTTTCAACAAGCACTGGAGGCCCTGAGGCGACAGCGTCAAACGATTAATCCGGCCTTTCCCCTGCCCCTCAACCAGTTATCAGAGGCCCTGATCCTGGCCAGTCAAGGCGACCCCGAAGCGGCACTCACCGCCTTGTCCGCTTCCGGCATCTTGATCAAGCCTTTCGGCAGCCTGCACGCCATCGCCGCCACGGTGCAGGCCTTGGCGGGGCAGCGGTCCATGGCCCGATCCCTGGTGGGCGAAGCGCAGCGCTTGGAGCCCAGGGAATTGGGCCTGGCCAGCTTGTGGGGCCTGGCTGCCTTGAACCTGGATGACAAAGCGGGAGCAGAACATTTCTTCCGACTGGCCACAACCCACGGCTGCGCCGCCGTGTACTACCTAGAGGATTCGGCTTTCCTCGCCCCCCATCAGCGAAATGACGTGGTGAAAAACTATGGGCGCAAGGGAAGCGGCCAGTCCCGATCCCATGCCGAGACCCTCATCGCCATGGCCACTTGGCGGCCCGAAGTACTCAAAGTCATCCAAACGGCATGATTCGGCCCCTCAAACCCATGGGCCCAGACCCGCATGCTTGCAGCCATGTCCTCCACCCTTGACCCCCACAGAATCACGCCCCGGCGAGCTCGCCGGGTGCTGATGGGTGTAGCGGCCTCCAGCCTGCTCCTCGGCCTGGTGGCCTGCCTGCCCGCTCCGCTCGGCTCCGCCCAGGCCACCGGCGAGCCCAGCAGTGGGGTCGTAATCCTGCCCACGGATCCCCGTTTGCCCCGGGCCGCCGACGGCCGCCCCTATCCAATCGTGCCAAGCAGCCCGGCCGCCATCGCTGGGTTATTGACCGCTGTGGAGCTGGCACTGCGCTCAGATAGCACCCCTGCTGCCGATTTGGCCCGACTGGGCCACCAGCAGCAGGTGATCTACCGGATGCTGGCACCCCGGCCCAACCTGGCCAACCAGGTGCGTGCCTACCTGCCGCCCCGCTGGCAACCGGTGCTGGATGAGCACATGGTGGCGAGGCGGGCCTTTCTGGAAATGCGCCGCGGCAAAAACCTGGCAGTGAAAGTGCCTGCCTGGCGCATCATCCCCCCCGAGCCAGCCGCCAATCTGTTGGGTTATTACCGCGCCGCCGCCGCTGCAACCGGCATTCCCTGGGAAGTGCTGGCGGCGGTGAACCTGGTGGAAAGCGGCATGGGTCGAATCGACGGGGTGTCGATTGCCGATGCCCGTGGACCGATGCAATTTCTGCCCTCCACCTGGGCAGAAGCAGGCATCGGTAAAGGAGGCGATATTCGCAACCCCCAGGACGCCATCCACGCCGCTGCCCGCTATCTGGTGCGTCGCGGCGGCCTCAAGGACATCCGCAAAGGGCTCTGGGGGTACAACAACAGCGAACAATATGGACGCGCTGTCCTCGCCTACGCCTCCTTGATCAGGGAAGATCCTGCCGCCTACACCGGCCTCTACCACTGGGAAGTGCATTATCCCACCGTCGCCGGCGACCTCTGGCTACCCGTGGGTTATGACCAACCCAGACCCCTGGCAGTGGCCACTTTCTTGCAACAGTCCCCCGCCAGCGCCCCGCCCGCAGCGGTGGCAGGAATCCTGATCAGCCAGCAAGCCAAGCCTTGATTTCGCCGCACCAAGGGCAACGATGCTGACAGCGATACCCTTGTCCCTGGAGGCCTTGCCGCCCCTGCCACCCCTCAACCTCGCTGTGGTGGGACACGTGGAAATGGTGAGCTTCGTGGAAGTTGCCCAGCTACCGTCAGCGGGCAGCATCACGGCCGCCAAGGCCTTCCACCAATGCCCCGCCGGCGGTGGTGCGGTGGCCGCGGTCCAGCTGGCGAAACTCACGGGCCAACAGGTGCGGTTTTTCACTGCCCTGGGGTGCGATGCAACCGGCGAAAAGGCGGCCAGGGAACTGACCGCTATGGGCCTGGAGCTGCATGTGGCTTGGAGGCAGGCCCCGACCCGCCAGGCGCTCACCTTCATTGATGGTGATGGCGAGCGCACGATCACGGTGATCGGGGAGCGGCTGGCGGCCCATGGCAGCGATGCCTTGCCATGGGAAGCGCTGTCCGATTGCGACGGGGTCTTCGTGACGGCGGCCGACGCAGCAGCCCTGAGACAAGCGCGGCGCGCCAAGGTGCTGACAGCGACGCCCCGCACCCGCCTTGGGGTGCTGCAAGAGGCGGGGGTGCAGCTCGATGCCCTGATTGGCAGTGCCCTTGATCCGGCCGAAACCTATTGCGACGGCGATCTGATTCCACCACCCACCCTTGTCTTTCGCACCGAAGGCGCCCGGGGCGGGCAGGTAAGCCCAGGAGGCCGTTTCCTGGCCCCCCAACGAAAGCGACCCGTGGCTGACACCTACGGTGCCGGCGATTCCTTTGCCGCCGGAGTGACTGCGGCACTGGCGGCCCAATGGCCACTGGCGGCAGCGATAAGCCTGGGCTGCCACTGTGGCGCCGCCTGTCTGGATGGCAGGGGACCCTATGGGGGCCAACTCAGATTGGCGGAGTCCGGGGAAGGGTGGGTCCGGGGGCTAGATGCCGGTGTCGAAAGTGGCTGAGGGTATCGAGCAGCTCCTCGGTATCGACCGGCTTGATCAACAAGAAGTTGATGCCGGCTTCCAAGAAAGCCTTTTCGGATTCTAGAAAAACATCACCTGTCATGCCTATGATGGGTAACTGGTTATAGCGATGGTCCGGACGATGGTCTTGGCGAATACGCCGGGCCGTCTCCAAACCACTAATACCGGGCATGGTCATGTCCATCAAAACCATCTCTATGGGATTGATTGCCATGAGCGCTAAGGCCTCTTCGCCACTGGCGGCGGCGAAGACTGTGGCGCCATGGATTTCGAGAATCTCTTGCAGACAATGGCGCAAACTTGGATAATCCTCAGCCAATAGAAGGCGCAATCCCGCCAAGCGTGGAACCTGTTGATCTGGTGATGAAATCGCGCAAACCTGCGTCGGTACGTCAAAGTCAGAATTAAATCCTGATTGGGCCAGCACCACATTTTCGGGCACCCGTAATGGCAACAGGATGAAGAAACAACTTCCTCGGCCCCTTTGGCTATCCACCAACAATTGGCCCCCAAGGGTCTGGACAATATCGCGGCTAATAAACAGGCCAAGACCTGTACCCTCTTCTTCGCTGTTATGGACGTTATCTAGGCGACGAAAAGGACGAAAGAGACTGGCGATCTCGTTGGCATCCAGGCCAGGGCCCGTATCTTCGACAGCAATGCGCAGGGTCTTGGCATCAGCGGCGCCTGGTGGCACAAGACTCCAATGGAAGCGGATCGTTCCTTGACTGGTGAACTTGCCGGCATTGGAGAGCAGGTTGAGGATCACCTGCTTGAGCTTCATCGGATCGGTGAGAATATACCCTGGCACATCATCATCAATATCCACCAGAAAGTTGAGACCTTTGCGCTCAAACATGGGTACCAGAATCTGATATAGGATGTTTGTCATCTCTCGCACCGCCACCGGCTCCAAACGAATGTTTGCCAGCTCGCCTTTAGGTCGCTCGGGATCAAGTAAATCATTAACTACATCCAAGGCGTGCTGACTGGCCGAGAGAATGGCGCCGTATCTGGAATGACTATCATGATCAATCTGGGTGGCCATGGCCTGATCGGCATGGTTGCGAATGGCTGCAAGAGGTGTGCGAATTTCGTGGCTCATGCGACTGATTAAATTCTGATTTTCAGTCAAAGCCTGGCGAGCTGCTGCACCACTCTTGAGTGCTTGTTGTTCGCTTTCCTTGATCTGTTCTATCAAAGTGGCTACAATCAAAGCGACCAGACCACTGGTAATCACAAACAGATTGAGTCCATAAAAGTTAATGCCGCTAGAATTTCTAAATGGACCTTCACCGATACTGGTGGCCCATAATGTAACAATCGAGAGATATAGGGAAGCAAAACAAGCAGCTAGACGGCCGCGCACGAGTCCCGGAATCACCACCAAGGGCCGATAGAGATCTAAGTTATTCATAAGGGAAAGACCATCTAGGGTCATAACCACAAAGAGACTGAGCCCTTCCACCATGATCAGGGCCGGCAGCACCGCATCAACCAGGTTGTCGCGCCAAGCGCGACGTCGACTGAATAAAATCAATAACAGGGGCGTTAGCTGGGCCTGAGCAATTCCATTACCAGACCACCAATTTAGCCATTCCTGGGTAACAAAAAATGGTTCATTAGAGACATGGCCGGGTTGCAAGGCCACCATCCCCAATGTTGCACTCAAGGGTTGCAGCACCAGAAAAATCAGGGTCACCAACCACAACAGGTCTGAAAGGCGCTTGAGGTCGGAGCGCAGGTTGAGAAATCCAAAACCAAATGAACCAACCAGCCCTTCAAACCCATTGGCAAGACCGATCGCCAAGGCAATCCCGAACGGCAAACCGGCGTTGAGGCCCAACAGCCATTGGCCCACGACAATTCCGGGCCAGAGGCCAGGACCGAAAAGAATCACCGCCGCCAGAGCAATGCCTTCGGGGGCAAAAAAAACAGGCGTCAGCACCTGATGTTCAACACTCACCTGGAAGGAGGCCTGGCCAAAAAGAAAATAGAGAGCGGCCAGAACACAGGACTGCAGTAGCTGCCCCCTTCCGGGTTGACAACGACGCAAAAAATCGGCTATCCCTTTGCGAGGCAAAAGCAGGGAAAGGACAGAAATGGCCGAGAGGTGGCAGGTAGGAGCAATGTTAACAATGAAAAACAGACCTGGAAACAAGAAAATCAGAATTCATCTTCGATTCAAGAAGATGTCAAAATTAGTTATTTTATTCGAACGTTATCAACTTAACCGCTAATCGCATTAGTTTTATAATTGTATATATCTGGCCTGCGTCGCCTCGTCACGAACCCGCCAGGTGCCCTAAAACCGAGTAACCCTGCCCGGCGTCGCCGGCCCCTTCCCCCCATGGACCGAATGGGCCCCGCCAGCGCCACCGCCGCCGAAAACGCCCTGGCTGCCATGCGGGCCTCCGTTTTCGGCACCGATCCGATGGCACCGGCCCCACCTGCCATGCCCACCATCATGGCGCCAGCAGCTGCATGGGCCCCGGTGAATGCCAGCCCCCACAACGGCTCAGGGGACCCAGCCGATCTCGGCGATTTCCTTGAGACCGCGGGACTGCTGGAATACGACCCTGAGGAGATCAGCCGCATCTACGCCGGCCATCCCCAGCGCCTGGCCCGCCGACTCCGTCAGACCCTGATCCCGATCAGCCTGTTTTTGCTGGGAGTGGGCAGCGACAAGCTCACAGGCCAGCTCAAGCTGCCCGACCGGGCCCGGGCCCGGGCCCGCGAATGCGCCGAGCTGCTGGCGGCCCTGGGACCGGCCTTCATCAAGGCAGGCCAGGCCCTCTCCACGCGTCCTGACATCGTACCGCCACTCCTGCTCGAAGAACTGGCCCAACTGCAGGATCAATTGCCAGGCTTTGATCCAGAGCTGGCCATGGCCTGCATCGAAGAAGATCTCGGTGCTCCGGTGGACAGCCTGTTTGCTCACCTGGAGCGCGAGCCCATCTCAGCCGCCTCCCTGGGCCAAGTGCATCGAGGCATCCTGCCCAACGGACAGAAGGTGGCCGTCAAGGTGCAACGACCGGGCCTGCGGGAGCAGATCACCCTTGATCTGTACATCGTGCGCAACATCGCTGCCTGGCTGAATCGCAGGGTGCGGGTGATCCGCAGCGATTTGGTGGGGCTGATTGATGAATTGGGCCGCCGTGTGTTCGAAGAGATGGATTATCTCAACGAAGCCGCCAATGCAGAACGCTTCGCAAAACTGCATGCCGCCAATCCCCGCATCGCCGTACCCGCCATCTACCACGAGGCCACCAGTCGGCGCGTGCTGACCATGGAATGGATCGATGGTGTCAAACTCACCAACCTCGAAGCCGTGCGCGACCTCGGCATCGATCCCAACGACATGGTGCAGGTGGGCGTCGACTGCAGCCTGCAGCAATTACTCGAACACGGCTTCTTCCACGCCGACCCCCACCCGGGCAACCTGCTGGCCCTCGCCGATGGCCGCCTGGCCTACCTCGATTTCGGCATGATGAGCACGGTCAGCCGTGAGGCCCGCACGGGCCTGATTCAGGCAGTGGTCCATTTAGTCAACAGAAATTTCAGCGCCCTTTCCAAGGACTTTGTCAGCCTCGGATTTCTAGGGGAGGAGGTGAACCTGGAGCCGATTGTGCCGGCCTTCGAAAGCGTCTTTGGCCAAGCCATAGAGATGGGGGTAAGCCGCATGGACTTCAAGGCCGTCACCGACGATCTCTCGGGAGTCATGTATCGCTTTCCTTTCCAAGTTCCGCCATATTACGCCCTAATTATCCGCTCACTAGTCACCCTGGAAGGCATCGCCCTCAGCGTTGATCCCGACTTCAAGATCTTGGGGGCGGCCTACCCCTATTTTGCCAGGCGTCTGATGGAAGACCCTGATCCGCAACTGCGCAGCAGCCTGCGGGAAATGCTCTTTGATGGCGATGAATTCCGCTGGCAGCGTCTTGAAAATCTGCTCAGTAGTGCCTCTTTGCAGCAACAACTAGACCTCGAGGGCCTGCTCGACCAAGTTATTGAGTTTTTGTTTTCCACCAACGCCGGCATGTTGAGGCGCCAACTTGTGGACGCCGTGGTGGCCCAGATGGACGGACTGGCCTGGCGCACCACCCTGGAACTGGGCCGCCGCATGCCGGCAGGCCTGTTGCCCCCGGGCCTGCGCCAACGCCAGCAGCTTCCAGACTCCCTGGCCAGCGAACCCCTACTTGACCTCGAACCCATAAGACAATTGGCGACCATCCTGCGGGACCTGCCAAACTTCGAACCCCGGCTGCTAATGCGGCGCCTGCCACGCCTGCTGGCCGAACCAGACTTGAGGCGCATGGGGGTTGATGTGGCGCGGGGACTGGCTGAAAAGGGGGTGGTGCGGCTGGTGCGGGACGTCTTGGTCGCTCCGGCGCGGTAGGGGCAGGCATAGATTGACTAAGTTTTTGGTTGGAACAGCAGGCCATGGTGGTGGCGAAACGGCAAAGGCTGCTGGCGATCGCCATCGGCTTGACGCTATGGGGAACGGCCAGCTCTACCCCAGCGGCCGAAAATGTGGTCTTTATTTCCGGAGCCTTCCGTCGCTCGATTCCTGTCGCTGATCTAGAGCGCCTCGCCTCCAACGGCCAGGCCCAAGGGCTGCTGCGCGACCTGCTGCGCTTCAGCAATCAGAGGCCGGAGGACGTGCGAAAAATGCTCAACGAATCGGTAAACCTTCCGATCGGCATGGTCTCGCGGCTGCTGAACACACGCATCGGCATGGCAATTCTGAATCGCTTTGGCACCATTGTTCACCCCCTGCGGGCCAGCGAAGACGGGGTGGTCGCCCTACGGTCGGCGATTGTGCTGGGGCTGAACAACGATCAAAAATCCCTCTCGGCCATCAGCTTTCTGCGGGCCTATCCCACTCGCGAGATGGCTGTCAGCATCCCGGCTCTCCTGGTGTTGATGGAAAAAGCTTCCTCCATCGCCGAGCTGGTGCGCTTCTTCTCCGATTCCCCCCTGGACGGCCTGCGGGGGCCTGCGGCGGCCGCCCCGGCCCCCAATGCATCCCAAGCGCCTCTGACGCCACCGGCCGCCAAGGCCCCCTGAGGCCAGGCAACGTAGATTCAACCCAGCTCCCCTCCCCCCTCCCCCCGTGCCCCTGCTCCAAGCCCTGCGTCGCCTGGGCCAGCGCCCCACGATGCAGGACTGGCCGGGGCTGATTGAGGCCTATCGCCCCTGGTTGCCCGTGAGCGCCAGCACCCCGGTGATCACCCTCAGGGAAGGCGCCACCCCGCTGATACCAGCCCCTGCCATCGCTGAACGCGTCGGCCGTGGCGTTTCGGTGTTCCTCAAGTACGACGGTCTCAACCCCACGGGCTCCTTCAAGGACCGGGGCATGACCATGGCGATCAGCAAGGCCAAGGAAGCCGGCTCTGAAGCCGTGATCTGCGCCAGCACAGGCAATACCTCCGCCGCCGCCGCCGCCTACGCCCGCCGAGGCGGCATGCGGGCCTTCGTGCTGATCCCTGACGGCTATGTAGCCCAGGGGAAACTGGCCCAGGCCCTTCTGTACGGGGCCGAGGTGCTGGCGGTCAAAGGCAATTTCGACCGGGCCCTGGCCATCGTTCGTGAAGTGGCCGATCGCTATCCGATCACCCTGGTCAACTCCCTGAATCCCTACCGCCTTCAGGGTCAGAAAACCGCCGCCTTCGAAGTGATTGACGCCTTGGGCGATGCCCCCGACTGGCTTTGCATCCCCATGGGGAATGCCGGCAACATCAGCGCCTACTGGATGGGATTCAAGGAATACCAGCAGGCCGGCAACTGCCAGAAACTGCCCCGCATGATGGGTTTCCAGGCCGCCGGAGCAGCTCCCCTGGTCCTGGGAGAAACGGTGGAACAACCTGACACCATCGCCACCGCCATCCGCATCGGCAACCCGGTGAATCGCGATAACGCCATCAGGGCCCGCGAGGAAAGCCAGGGTGACTTCATGGCCGTCACCGACGCCGAGATCATCGAGGCCTACAAGCTGCTGGGCAGCGCCGAAGGCGTCTTCTGTGAACCTGCCAGTGCGGCATCTGTGGCCGGCCTGCTCAAGCGCCATGGTGAGGTGCCTGCGGGGGCCCGGGTGGTCTGCGTCCTCACCGGCAATGGCCTCAAAGATCCCTCCACCGCCATCGAACACAACGATTCCACCTTCCACACCGGCATTGAAGCCGACACCAACACGGTGGCCAGGGTGATGGGCTTCTAAAAGGCTGCACTTCTGACAAGAACCTGGCCCCAGCCAGTCTCCAAACCAAGGCTTCCGCGATGGCGGGGCCTTTTTTTTGCCCATCGGCAACGGGCAAGCGTCTGGCCGACTGGGGCCGAGTCTCAGCCGATCGCCGAAGCGTCCCAGGGAAAACCTGGTGAAGGGATAAGCGAAAGCGGGGAAAAGGAAAGGGAATTTTCAAGCCCTGACAACGGCGCCCATTCCCCAGGGCCGGGAAACTGAGGAAAACTGAAATCAGGGGTCTGGTTCAAACCAGCCATCCCAAGCCACTGTGAACAAAAAAACAAGTATCAAACAGCCGAAAAGGGGTTTTCCGCCGTTTCCCCAGCCCCTACTACGACGATTTTGTTTATCTTTTAATGATTAAAATTTTTGAGTAGTCGAACGATCGTAGGGTCGTTCGGCACCGTTGCGCTTTGCCCCTGGCTGTGAAACCGTGGGGCCAACGTTCAGAAATTTCGGCCAGCCATCGCTGTCCACCCCTTGCCATGAAGTTGGTGTGCTCCCAGGCCGAACTCAATGCCAGCCTTCAGCTGGTCGGTCGGGCAGTGGCGGCTCGACCTACCCATCCGGTTCTGGCCAACGTCTTGCTCACAGCTGATGCCGCCACTGGGCGGCTCAGCCTCACCGCCTTTGATCTCAGCCTTGGCATTCAGACCAGCCTTCCCGCTGCGGTCGAAGCCAGTGGGGCCATCACCCTGCCGGCCCGCTTGTTTGCAGAAATTGTCACTCGCCTGTCTGCGGATAGCCCCCTCAGCCTCAGTTGCCTGGAAGGGGACGAGCAGGTGGAACTGACCAGCTCTGGCGGTAGCTACCGCATGCGCGGCATGCCCGCCGATGATTTCCCCGATCTGCCCCTGAACCAGACCGGCACATCAATCCGTCTCGATGCCGATGCCCTGGTCAGGGGACTGCGGGCCACTCTCTTCGCCAGCAGTGGCGATGAGGCCAAGCAAGTGCTGACCGGGGTGCATCTGCGCCTTGATGGCGCCGGACTCGAATGTGCCGCAACCGATGGCCACCGGCTTGCGGTGCTCCACCTGGACCATGGGGCCACGGGCCCCACAAGTGGCGGTGAGCCCTTCGACGTCACCGTTCCCGCCCGCTCCCTTAGGGAGCTGGAGCGGTTGCTCAGCGGCCGGCCTTCCCAGGAGCCCCTCAGCCTCTTCTGTGACCAGGGGCAAGTGGTGGTTCTCTGGGCCGATCAGGTGCTCACCAGTCGCAATATCGATGGTGTCTACCCCAATTACGCCCAACTGATTCCAGCCAGCTTCAATCGCCATGTGCGGCTTGATCGCCGAGGGTTCATCGCTGGCCTGGAACGCGTGGCAGTCCTCGCCGATCAGCTCAACAACGTGGTGACGATCAGCGCCGATCCGGCCGCCGGCAAGGTCACGATCCGCGCCGACGCCCAGGACGTGGGCAGCGGTTCGGAATCCCTGGCAGCCAGCATTGAAGGGGATCCCATCGACATTGCCTTCAATGTCCGCTATCTGCTGGATGGGCTCAAGGTGATGGGGGGCAACGAGGTGCTTCTCAAGTGCAACGCCCCCACCACCCCTGCGGTCCTGGAGCCCGTTGGTGAGCCCGATGCTTTTGTATATCTGGTGATGCCGGTGCAGATCCGAACCTGAGGACGTGACCCTTCCGGAGCAGTTGCTACTGAGTGACCTGCTGGCCAGGCGTGTGCGCTGTGATCAGGGAACCGACCACGGTGCGGGGCTCCTCGGCTGGATGCACCCCCCTGTCCATCGCCTGCTCGGCTGGGTTAGTCGTCCTTCCGCCTTTGGCCAGCGACGGCAGGTCTGGCGCCTCAACCAGCTCAAGGGCCTCAGCGAGCAGGAGGCTTTTGTTAAGGGGTTTCCAGCCGATACCGATCCCGCCACCCTTGAGCGCTTGCCCACCCTGTTTGATGCGGCCCTCATCGGAGTCGACGGCCAAAACCTGGGCCATGTGGCCGATGCCGCAGTCGAACTGCGTAGCGGTCGCATCCTCCACTACCTGGTTTCCCGCAGTGATCCGCGGCTTCCCGGCAGCAGCCGCTGGCGGCTCAGCCCCGACCGCATCGTCGACCAGCAGAGCGGTCGGGTCGTCACCGCCCTGCGGGAGTTGGATGATCTGCCCCTGGCCCGGGCCAGTGTGCGTCAGCAATTCCTGCGCCGATCCCGGCGCCTTCGCGATCAGGTGGGCCAGGAGACCTCCCGGCTGCGGGACCAGTTTCAGCAGGTCGGTGATCGGGTGGAGGACAAATTGGAGGGTTGGCTTGAGGAATCCCCCTGGGAGGGGGACGAACGGGGTCGGAGGGAGCCGGACGGTCCCTTCTCCTATGGCCCCGGCGGTCGTTGGGATCCAAGCGAAGACCAGCAGCCCGAAGACCGTGGTCGCGCCGCGCCCTCCGACCCGCTGGAGGATTGGGACGATGACGCTGGCGCGCCCTGGCAAACGGTGGCGGCCGATGCCCCCGTCGAGTCCAGCGGTCCCCGTCGCCCCAGCCGCCCAGTTGAGAGCGCCATTCCCCGTTCCCGCCGTTCCCCCCGATCCGGAGAATCGGCCGAGCCGGAGGATGGGGGGGACCCCTGGGTTTAATGCCCTTGGGCGCCTCGGGTGACGTGCTGTTGGAGACTCAGGTGCTGTCGTTATTGGCGCCGCTTTGGTGGACCCCACCCTGACCTTTTCGGTGCCCGATGCCTTGCGCAAGGAGGGCCTGAGCCAAGCCGATTACGACGAAATCGTGCGGCGCCTGGGCCGCGTCCCCAACCGGGCCGAGTTGGGCATGTTCGGCGTCATGTGGTCGGAGCACTGCTGTTATCGCAATTCCAGACCACTGCTGGCCCAGTTCCCCACCAGCGGTCCCCGCATCCTGGTGGGGCCCGGTGAGAACGCGGGCGTGGTCGATCTCGGCCAAGGTCAGCGCCTGGCTTTCAAGATTGAGAGCCATAACCATCCCTCGGCCGTCGAGCCCTTCCAGGGAGCTGCCACGGGAGTCGGAGGCATTCTCCGCGACATCTTCACCATGGGCGCCCGACCGATCGCCCTGCTCAATGCCCTGCGCTTCGGGCCCCTCGAAGATCCCCGCAATGGCGGCCTGATGGAGGGGGTGGTGGCGGGCATCGCCCACTACGGCAATTGTGTTGGCGTGCCCACCGTGGGCGGAGAGGTTGGTTTCGACCCCAGCTATTCCGGCAATCCCCTCGTCAACGCCATGGCCCTGGGCCTGATGGAAACCGAGGACATCGTGCGTTCTGGTGCTGCCGGCATTGGCTATCCGGTGGTGTACGTGGGCAGTACCACCGGCCGTGACGGCATGGGGGGCGCCAGCTTCGCCAGTGCCGAACTCAGTGCGGCTTCCCTCGACGATCGTCCCGCCGTGCAGGTGGGGGACCCTTTTCTGGAGAAGGGCTTGATCGAGGCTTGTTTGGAGGCCTTCCAAAGTGGCGATGTGGTTGCCGCCCAGGACATGGGCGCCGCTGGCCTCACCTGCAGTTGCTCGGAGATGGCCGCCAAGGGGGGAGTCGGGATCGAGCTGGATCTCGATCGGGTGCCGGCCCGCGAGCAAGGCATGACCGCCTACGAGTTTCTGCTCTCGGAATCCCAGGAACGCATGTTGTTCGTGGTCAAACCGGGCCGCGAGGAGGTCCTGATGGAACGCTTTCGCCGCTGGGGCCTTCAGGCTGCTGTGGTGGGAAGGGTGTTGGCCGAGAACGTCGTGCGGGTCATGCAGGGGGGGCAGGTGGCCGCAGAGGTCCCTGCCAGTGCCTTGGCCGACGACACGCCCATCAACCACCACGTGCTCCTGGAGTCCCCCCCCGCCGAGATTCAGGAGCACTGGAGTTGGCAGGAATCTTCCCTGCCTGTGCCATCCAGTGCCGGCGTCGTTGTGCCTTCGGGTCGGTTGTCCTGGGGGGAGGTGCTACTGCGCCTGCTCGATGACCCCACCATCGCCAGCAAGCGTTGGATTTGGCGCCAGTACGACCACCAGGTGCAGGCCAACACCGTTGTGCCACCTGGTGGAGCCGATGCCGCCGTTGTGCGTCTGCGACCCCAGCAGGGGGAGGGGGCGATGGTTGCAGGCCACCGGGGGGTGGCGGCGGTGGTGGATTGCCCCAATCGCTGGGTGGCCCTGGATCCGGAGCGGGGCGGCATGGCGGCCGTGGCGGAGGCCGCCCGCAACCTCAGCTGTGTCGGCGCCGAACCCTTGGCTGTCACCGACAACCTCAACTTTGCCTCCCCGGACACCGACACCGGCTATTGGCAGCTGGCCCAGGCCTGTCGCGGCTTGTCCCAGGCCTGTCTGGCTCTCGGCACCCCCGTCACTGGGGGCAACGTCTCTCTTTACAACGAAACCCGTCTGCCCGATGGCCGCATCCAACCGATCCAGCCCACACCGGTGGTGGGCATGGTGGGCTTGGTCAGCGATATCCATAAGGTGCGGGGGATGGGTTGGCGCCAGCCGGGCGATGCCATCTGGCTGTTGGGCCTGGCTCCTGAGAGCGATGCTGCTGGGTCCGATGACAGGATCAGCTTGGCGGGCAGCAGCTATCAGAAGGTCGTCCATGGCCTCTGCACCGGCCGCCCCCCCCGCATCGATCTGGAGTTGGAGGCCCGGCTTCTCGAGTTGCTGCGGCGTGCCATCGCCGCCGGTCTGGTGGCCAGTGCCCACGACCTCAGTGATGGGGGGTTGGCGGTGGCTGCCGCTGAAGCCTGCCTGGCGGGCGGCCTGGGGGTCTCCCTGGAGCTGCCGGCCAGCGGGGTGCGCCTCGACCGACTTTTGTTCGCGGAGTCCGCTGGGCGCGTGTTGGTGAGCGTGCCGGTTATGGCGGCTTCAGGTTGGCGCCAACTGCTGAGCGAGGCGGCTGCCGCAGGTGTTCCCACCACTTTGTTGGGGGAGGTGGTGGCCCAGGCCGAGCTGAAGTTGATCATTGGGGCTGACACCCTGCTGCAGCTACCGCTGGACTCTCTGCGGGACAGTTTTGAGGGGGGCATTCCCCGTCGCCTCGGGGCGAACCCCCTTGGCGATTTGCCGCCCACGGTTTGAAGTCCGGCGGCTTTCGCCACACCCGCCTTTGCGTCGATGCGTCAGGATGCACGCAGTCAGGAGGTGGTCTGCCCCGTGCCAACCCAACCTCCCCATGGCCTTTTCCATGGTTGAGCCCCCACTGGTTGAGATCCCAGCCGATCGCGCCGACAAGCCTGAAGAAGCTTGTGGGGTGTTCGCCGTCCTGGCTCCTGGGCAGCCGGTTGCCAATCTCGCTTATTTCGGCCTTTACGCTCTGCAGCACCGCGGTCAAGAATCGGCGGGCATGGCGGTCTTCGATGGCCCCCAGGTGCGGCTGCACAAGGACATGGGTTTGGTCAGCCAGGTGTTCGATCAGGACGTCCTGGAGCGCATGACCGGCGAGCTGGCGATCGGTCATAACCGCTACTCCACCACCGGTAGCAGCAAGGTCTGCAATGCCCAGCCGGTGGTACTCATGACCCGCCTCGGGCCCCTGGCCCTGGCCCACAACGGCAACCTGGTGAATGCGGCCGAACTGCGCCTGGCCCTTGATCACCTCTCTTCCGAATTCACCTCCACCACAGATTCCGAGTTGATCGCCTTTGCCCTGCAACAGGCGGTGGATGGCGGTTTGGATTGGGCCGCGGCCATCCGTCAGGCGGTGGGCCGTTGCCGCGGCGCTTTCAGCTTGGTGATCGGCACCCCCGTGGGGATGTTTGCGGTGCGGGATGGCCATGGCATCAGGCCGCTCGTGTTTGGTCGCTTGGGGGAAGTGGAGGAGGGGCAGTGGGTAGCCAGTAGTGAATCTTGTGGCCTCGATATTATTGGTGCTAAGTATATCGATGATGTTAGTCCTGGTGAGTTAATACATTTCCGCAGCGGCGACCTAATACCAAAACGTCAGATTTGGTGCGAAGAACCAGCCAAATTATGCGTCTTCGAGATGATCTATTTTGCCCGGCCTGATAGTCGTTTCTTTGGTGAATCGCTATACAGCTATCGCGTGCGTATCGGAGAGGCCCTGGCGCGTCAGAAACCTGTCCAGGCCGATCTCGTTATTGGCGTTCCAGATTCCGGTATCCCTGCGGCTATTGGTTATTCTCAATTCAGCGGTATTCCTTTTGCCGATGGCCTGATCAAGAATCGTTATGTCGGTCGTACTTTCATTCAGCCAACCCAGGCGATGAGGGAAGTCGGTATTCGTGTCAAGCTCAATCCCCTGCCCGATGTGCTGGCTGGTAAACGGGTAGTGGTGATCGACGATTCAATCGTGCGGGGCACCACTAGCCGTAAGTTGGTTCAGGCTCTGCGCGATGCCGGGGCGACCGAGGTCCACATGCGCATCAGTTCGCCGCCGGTAACCCATCCCTGCTTCTATGGAATCGACACCGATACCCAAGACCATTTGATAGCAGCACGCCTTAACCTTGCCGAAATTGAGGCCCATTTGGGCGTTGATTCGCTCGCCTATCTCAGTAAGGAAGGCATGTTGGAGTCCGCCCATGCCCCACCCAGTCAGTTCTGTACTGCCTGCTTCGATGGCCAATATCCCATCGAAATGGATGAGGAAGTGCGTAGCAGCAAATTGATGTTGGAGCCTGCGGGCCTTGCAGGTGCGCCGGTGCCGGTTGCCTAGGTTTAATTGCGACTCAGAGAAGGCGGTTTGAATTTTTGGACAGGAATAGGGAATTAGTTTGGATTCCAGCGCAGACTCAATAGTCCACGGCTCTGTCCAGAAGTTTTATCCACTTCGCCCATGGCTCGCCAAAGCGCTTCGGATTTAACCCACACCGCTGGATAGCGATAGCGGGCCACATCTAAAATCAGAACGCGATCGCTACCGCTGTCGTAGGCAGCGATCGGCGAGATGTGACCGCTGCCTTTCTGGGCGATGCCATTGCGCTGATAATTCACGACCAGGCGATCGCGGCGTTCGCGGAGACCCTCCCGCAACAGTTGGCGGAACTGCTCCAGGCTTAGCTGGTCTCCGTGGAAACGTCGCACCACCAGACCGTGGTCGCTGGACCAGCCATGCAGTTGGGCCAGGGTCATGCCTTCGCGCCGCACCCGCTCGGCCTGCACGAACCGGTCGCCACCAGGCCCGCCAAAGACATTTTCTTGGGTCCAGAAGCGGTAGCCGGGGTACCCCGGTACCGTGGGAGCTGGCACTCCCAGGCTGTTCAGCACCACCACCAAGCTGGCAACGCCGCAATAGGAGAGGTTGGCCTGGGTTTCAAAATCCTGGGATAGGGGTCCATAGTCGGCCCGGGCATCACTGCTGCGAAGCAACTCCTGACCAGCGGGTTCCCGCAGGGGAATCGGTGTCGCCAGCGACTGGGGGGCCGGGATTTGCTCTGCGGTGAAGCCGGGCAGCCCGGGGAATCCGAAGACGACTTGCAGGCCGGCTCCCGCCAGCAGACCCCAGGCCCTCCAGCCAGGGGAGCAAGGGGAGTTTGCGTGCTTCAAGTTTCGTCCATCAGCATGGGCACCAGTTCTTGCACCTGCTGCCCCGTTGCCAGGCCGAGGCTGAGGCCCGAACCACTGGTGTCCTCCAGAGGCACTTCCGCCAACTTCAACCGCAGGCTGCGGCCGTTGCCACCGGCCAACACCACCCCCATCACGCTGGCTCCCGGGCCTTGCAGGTCCACCAGCTCGTCGGAGCGGTCGAGGAAGCGCAGGCCGATCTGGCCAAGATCGCCCCGTTGACACAACCGCAGGCTTTCAAGTGCCAACCGCTTCAGTTGCCCCAGCCGGCTGGCCAGCACGACTTCACCAGTCGATTGGCTGCTGGCGGCTCCCACCACCCGTTCGCCCGGCAGCAGTCGCATCAGGGTGGGCCCCTGGGCCATGCGCCCCATCACCGGCAGATTGGCTTCGTTGATGGCCAGTCGCAACATCCGGCCGGTGCTGCTGGCCACCACCAGCTCCTGGTCTTCGCGGCAGGCCACCACCCGTTGCAACTCAACGCCTTCCTTGAGTTTGAGGACGGTGGCGGCGCGACCGGATAGTTCCAGGAATTCTTCGAGGGGCAAGCGCTTGAAGCGGCCATCTGTACTGAGCAGACCCAGGCTGCAGCCGGGTTGCTTGGGCAGCGGCAACACCTGGATCACCCGTTCGCCTTCGAGGCTGTCGGGCAGGAATTTCTCCAATCCGCCGCTTTGCTGACCGGCGAATTCCCAACGCAGCAGCGCCACTCTGCCGGCGGCCGTGAAGGCCAGCAAGGCCGGTTGACCTTGCACGGGCAGCAGCAGGCGGGCCGGTGCCGGATGGTCTCCCGCCTCAGCGGTTTCCTGCAGGTGCAGTTTGCCCAGGGTTTGGGCGGAGACGATGCGCACCAGTCCATCGGCTTGGATCAGCAGTTGGCTGTCGTTGGCAAGCCCCTCGAAGGCCTGTTGCCGCTGCAGTTCGGTGTTGGGCCGCACCGCCGCGGCCCGCAGGGCCACCAGTTCGTCTCCCCCCTCCACCAGGCGGGTGCGGCGGGGGGTGGAGTAGCGCTTTTTGAGCACCTTCAACTCGCTCACCATCGTGTTCAAGAGGGTGTCCCGGTCGTCGAGCAGGTGCCGCAACCTGGTGCGTTCGGTCGCCAGGTCTTCGGATTCCTTGCGCAGGCTTTCCTGTTCCAGGCCGGTGAGGCGCCGCAGGGGCATGGCCAGGACGGCCTCGGCTTGGCGTTCCGTCAGATCGAGTTGCACTTGCAGGGCCGCTTTGGCGGCTGCCGCATCGGCGGCGGCGGTGATCATGGCAATCACCTTTTGCAGGTTTGTCAGGGCTTTGATCAGACCCTGAACCACCTCAAGGCGATCCTCACAGCGCCTTAGGGCGTGGCGGGTGCGGCGCAGCAGGGTGAGTTCGCGGTATTCGAGAAAATGGTTCAACAGCTGGCGCAGGCTGAGCTGTTGGGGTTGGCCGTTGACCAGGGCCAGCAGGATGGCACCGAAATTGCTTTGCAGGGCCGTGCGGCGTTGCAGATCTTCCAGCACCTTGGCGGCCTCCGCATCACGGCGCACTTCCACCACCACCCGCATGCCGTCCCGATCGCTCTCATCGCGAATATCGGCGATGCCGGTGATTTTGCCGTCGTTGACCTGTTCGGCCAACTTCTCGATCCAGCCGGCCTTGCTGAGTTGATAGGGCAATTCCGTGATCACCACGGCACCGCGGCGATGGCGACCCTTGCCGGGTTGCACCTCCTCCAGGTGGGCCACGCCGCGCATCGGGATGCTGCCGCGGCCGCCCAGATAGGTTTCGCGCACCCCACTGCCGATCAGAACCTCACCACCGGTGGGGAAATCGGGGCCTGGCACCAACTGCAGCAGCTTGTCGTCGTCCAGATCGGGCTGGCGGATCAGGGCAATCAGGGCATCCACCACCTCCCCCAGGTTGTGGGGGGGGATGTTGGTGGCCATGCCGACGGCAATTCCGGTGCAGCCATTCAGCAGCAGAAAGGGAAGTTGGGCTGGCAGGACGGTCGGTTCCTGCTGGGAGCCGTCGAAATTGGGGGCGAAATCCACCGTTTCGCTGCCGATCTCATCGAGCATCCCTTCATGGGCGATCGGGGCCAGCCGGGTTTCGGTGTAGCGCATCGCCGCCGGTGGATCGTCATCCACCGAACCGAAGTTGCCGTGGCCATCCAATAGGGGGTGGCGGCTGGAGAAGGTCTGCACCAACCGCACCAGGGCGTCATAGACCGCCTGATCGCCGTGGGGGTGGTATTTGCCGAGCACATCGCCCACGACCCTGGCGCATTTCCGGTAGGGGCGATCTGGAGTCAGCCCCAGTTCGTGCATGGCGAAGAGAATGCGCCTTTGCACGGGTTTGAGGCCATCGCGAACGTCCGGCAGAGCCCGGCCGACGATGACGCTCATCGCGTATTCGAGGTACGAGCGTTGCATCTCCTGATGCAGGGCGATCGACTCGATGCGGTCTCCGGCGCGGTCCTCGGCCATCCGGTGCTGGGTTCTGGGGGCGGAAGACGGGGCTCAGCCTACAGATGGCTGTTGGCCCTTCGATTCATTCCGGCCGGCTGGAGCTGCCATTGGCGTTGGCGCTGGCTCGCTCAACGGCAGCTTTCAGCTCGGGTTGGGAGAGCAAATACCTTGCGGCCGCCCGCAGTTTTGGCCCCCACAGCTGCTCTTTTTGGTAACTCTCTTTGACGTAGTTGGGGTCTTCGTTCAGGGCGTTTTGGGCCAGGCGCAGTGCTTCAGCGCGCTGTTGGGGGTTGGTGAGGAAAAGGCCGCTGCCGAGGGCGAGGGAGGTTTCAGCGGCATCGGCTTTGCTGCTCAGCACCTTGCGCCAGCGCTCCATGGCATCTGAGCGTCGATCGAGTTCGAACAGCACCAGACCTTGGTTGTTGATCGCTTCCCAGAAATTCTGGCGCAGGCTGGCAGCTTTGTTGAAGCTGGCCAGGGCCTCATTTGGTTGGCCCAGCATGAAATAGGCATTACCCAAATCGAAGTAAGCGCCCGCGTTTTGGCCGTCCAGTTGCAGGCCACGGCGCAACAGGGCCAGGGCATCAGCGGGGCGGTTGTTGCGCAGCGCCACGGCCCCTTCGGCAAACCAGATGCCGGGGTTGGTGGGATCGAGGCGCTTAGCTTTTTCCAGGGCCTTGAGGGCTTGTTCAGAGCGGTTGCTGCGCAGTTCGGCTTCCGCCAGCAGCACCCAACCGATCGGTTCGTTGGGGAGCAGCCGGACGGTGAGATCGGCCAGACGGGCAGCGTCTTCAGGCTGGCCGAAGCGCAGCAGCTTGGCGGCGGCCTGGGCAATGCCCCTGCCGGCCCCCTCGAGGGCCTCGGGCTGGGGAACGAACACAAAGGGCACCATGGCCGCGGCCGGCCGTGTCGTCACCAGCATGCCGGCCGCAAGCAGTGTCATGGTGAGGCTGAGACGACGGAGTCGTAGCCAGCTGGTTGTCCCCTTGGGTGGCTGCGGATGGCGAAGGACGAAAGGGGCCAAATTCAGCCAGGACCGGCCTGCCATGGAGTCGTTAATAATCCCCCCCACCCTAGGCAGAGGGGGGAGAAAGACCCAGGGCGGCCCGCAGGTTGCGGCGCCACATCCAGGGCTTGATGCGTCGTAGGGCGGAGGCCCGCAGAAGCCCATCCCAGTCTCCATCACTCCAGGCGAGGGCCTGGTATCCCTGCAGATCCAGCAACCAGGGCCTGGGCTGCACGTCGGGGTCGGTGGCACTGGGCAGGTCGGGACCATTCCAGGGACAAACGTCCTGGCAGATGTCACAGCCGGCCACCCAACCCTGGAGATGGTTGGCGATGGCCGGGGGCAGGACCGGGTCTCGATTTTCGATGGTGTGAAAGGAGATGCAGCGGCGTGAATCGACGACGAAGGGTTCGCGGATCGCCTCGGTGGGACAGGCATCGAGGCAGAGGCGGCAAGAGCCGCAGCGGGCTGGGGCGGGCCTGTCCGGGCTCAGGGGCACGGTGGTGAGCAGGTGACCCAGCAGCAGCCAGGAGCCGTGCTTGGGGTTGATGAGGTTGCCGTGTTTGCCGATCCAGCCGAGCCCCGCCTCCTCCGCCCAGGCCTTGTCCATCAGTGGCCCACTGTCGACGCAGGTTCGCCAGCTGGCCCCGTCCACCTGTTCCTGCAGCCAGCGTCCCAGCCGCCGCAGGCGACTATCGATGACCCGGTGGTAGTCCCGCCCCCAGCCGTATCGAGCTACGGCCAGGCTGCCGGGCTGGCGCTGGGCCTTGACGTGGTAGTTGAGGCCAACCGCCAGAACACTGCGCACCCCTGGCAAAAGTTCGTTGATGGCCCGTCGCCGCGGATCCGCCATCCAGGCCATCGAACCCTGGTAGCCGGCGTCCAGCCAGCGCTCCAGGGCAGCGCTGCGCAGGGCCAGGCGGCTGCTGCCGGGAACGGCGGCGATGCCTGCTACGGCGAAGCCCTCGTCCAGGGCCCGTTGGCGCAGGATTTGTGAAAGGTCGTCGGAACTGGAAGGGGACACGGGCAGTCGGTAAAGTCTGGCCAAACAGGATCCCCAGGCGTGTCCTTCTCTTCCTCCACCCGCTTCAGCCCGCTGCTTCGCTGGATGGGGATCACCCTGGTGGTGCTCCTGCTCCTCAATCTGCTGGCGGTTTTGGCGCTTTGGGATTGGGGGGCCGAACCCTTTCGCCAGTTGGTGGTTGAACGGCTGGTGCAGCAATCCCCCCTGGCCCTGGTGGGCCTGGTGCTGATGTATGTCTCAGCCAGACTTGACGATGGCGGCAACCAGCGCTCGCCGCTGCTCTGGGCCGTGTGTCTGCTGAGCGGCTTGCTGGCGGTGATGCTGACGGCCGCCCTGCCGATTGCCTTTGGGGGCGATAAATTGATGCAGGAGCAGGCGGATCAGCAGTTGGCGGCGTCCAAGGGTCAGCTGGAAATGGCCCGTCAACAAAGCAAGGATCCGGCCATGCTGCAGCAGTTGGTGAAGCAGGCCGAGGCCCGCGGCCAGGTGCCCGCCAACGCAAGCCCTGAACAGAAAACCCAGGCGGCCCGCACTTTCGTCGAGCGTCAGTTGGGCCAGATGGAAGGTCAGTTCAAGCAAATGCAACAGACCAGCGCCGTGACCCTCAACCAGCGCCGCTTGGGCAATTCCGCCGGTGCGGTGGTGCTGATTGCCGCCTTCACCATTCTTTGCCTGGGCAGTGTTCTCTAGCCCTTCGGCGCTGGAGGTTCCCGGTTTCCAGCCCAATTGCTGGTTAGCGTTTGATTTCCAGCCCCCATAGCCCCTCCCCAGCCCATTGGATCCCCCTTCCACCCTGCCAAGACCAGATCAGCCCCTTAATTCCCGGCTGCAGCAGGACCTCAAAAACGACTTGATAGCTGGGCTTCTGGTGGTGATCCCCCTGGCCACCACCATCTGGCTGGCCACCACGGTCAGCCGTTTTGTGCTGGCTTTTCTCACCTCGATTCCCAAGCAGTTCAACCCCTTCAACACCCTGCACCCCTTGCTGCAGGAACTTATCAACCTTGGCTTGGGTCTGTTGGTGCCCCTGCTGGGCATCCTGCTGATCGGCCTGATGGCCCGCAACATCGTTGGCCGTTGGTTGCTGGAGTTTGGCGAGGGCACCCTGCTGCGTATTCCAGTGGCTGGTTCGGTTTATAAAACCCTCAAACAGCTACTGGAAACCTTTCTCAGAGATAATTCCAGCCGCTTTCGTCGGGTTGTGTTGGTGGAATACCCCCGTGAGGGTCTTTATGCCCTTGGTTTCGTGACCGGAGCGATGGGAAGCTCGATCCAGGCGGATTTCAGTGAGACCATGCTGAGCGTCTTCATTCCCACCGCCCCCAACCCCACCACCGGTTGGTACGCCGTAGTGCCGGAGCGCCTAGTGAAGGACCTCGATCTCAGCGTCGAAGATGCCTTCCGCACGATCATTTCGGCCGGCATCGTCAGTCCCGATGAGCGTCAGCCCCCTTCCAATCGCAGCTTCTCCAGCCTGATGGCCCAGTTGCGGGCGCCCCAGCTCTCCTGATGCAGAGTCACTCCCTTTCCCGTGAACTGGCCCTGTTGATGCTCGCTCAGGTGGATGATCGGGGCAGCAAGCCCATGCCGCCGTCGGATCTGTCGATGGAGGCCCTATTGCATCAGGCCCAGGCCAGTCTGGCCCTGCATGTGCGTGAGGCCCTCGACCATTCCGCCGGAGATCTCGAACAGGCCCAGCAACAGTTGCTCGACAGCGAGCTGCAGCAGGAGGGCGAGCAGAGCTTGCCCCGGGTGCGCACGCACCTGCAGAAGGGGCTGGCCTTGGCCGAACAGGCCTTGAATCGCTTGTCGGCCAGCCTTGAGTTGCCGCGTTTGTTGGTGTTGGCCGACCAGGAGGCGGTACGCCGGGGGGCGATCGAACGGGCCCAGGCGGTGTTGCAGCAGCGCGAAGACCTGGACGCCCGCTTGGATCGGGTGATGGAGGGATGGCGTTTGACCCGTCTGCCCCGCATCGATCGGGACATTCTGCGGCTGGCGGCGGTCGACCTGGAGCAATTCGGCACCCCCCTGGCCGTGGCCTGCAGTGAGGCGGTTGAACTGGCGAATCGCTATAGCGATGAGCAAGGAAGGCGCATGATCAACGGTGTACTGCGGCGCTTCACCAACGCCACCAAGGTCTAAATAGGGTTTCAGCCAAGATGGTTTTTGATTGGTTTCGCCGCCGCACCACGCCCCAAGCCGAAACAGCCGCCGAGACACCGGCTGAGCAGGCCCCTGGCCCCGATTCAGATTCAGATCTGGAGGCCGTCGCCCCTGAGGCCGAGAATGCTGTTGTTGCGGCCGTTGTTTCGGAGGTTTCTGAAGCTTCAGCGGCCCCGCAGGATTCCCCAGCCGATGCGGCCACGACCCCTCCGGCTGCGGCTGCGGCGACCGCTGGTGGAGTTGATCAAGAGGCCCTGGCATGGGCGCGCCAGGCCTATGCCCGCCTGAAGGCCCAGCAGCAGGCTGCTTCGCCCGCACCGGCGACAGTTGTCTCCGAACCGCCATCGCCGGCAGTTTCCCCATCCAGCCAAACCGCTGAACCGGCAGGTGTGCTGGAGCTGGAATCCGGCGGGCCGGAGTCCGTTGTTGCGGTCGAAGCGATTGCGGCCCCCCAGCCACCCGCAGCTTCGCTGGGTATTGAGGGTTCCACTCCAGCTGCTGCCGCTTGGTCTGCGGTAGTTGCTCCCACCGAGCCCGCGGCACCAACGCCGGTGTCACTCGATGGCCCCGCCCCAGCGGCCCCGGGCCGATCCCTGTTGGAGCAAGCAGCGGCCCAGCGCCAGCAGCGGCTGCAGGAACTGACAGCCCAGGAAAGCCTGGCCACCTCCGAAGCTTTGGCCGCCTCTGCTGACCGGCCAGCGGCCGCTGGCCCCGGTACTTCCGTCCCCGGGATCGCCGTCTCGGTGCCCGCTGGCGATGATCCTCAGCTGGGCGATTTCGATGACACCTTCACCTGGTCGGCGGAGGTGTTGGCCGCCCAGGGACGCTCGGTCGAGCAGGTTTCCATCGAGGAAATCGATTGGCTGGGGCGACTGCGGCGCGGCCTGGAGAAGACCCGCCGCGGTTTCGTCACCCAGCTGCTCGACAGCCTCGGCGACGATCCCCTCACCCCCGAGGTGATCGATGACCTGGAAACGACACTTTTGCGGGCCGATGTGGGCGTCCAGGCCACCGACCAGGTGCTGGCGGCCCTGCGGCAGCGGCTCAACGAAGAAGTAGTCGATCCGGCCGAGGGTTTGCGTTTTCTCAAGGAGCAATTGCGGGGCCTGCTGGAGGCGCCGATTACCGCCAGTGGCCGCGAGTTGTTGGTGCCCGAACGGGGGCGGCTGAATGTCTGGTTGCTGGTGGGAGTCAACGGGGTTGGTAAAACCACCACCCTGGGCAAATTAGCCAATCTGGCCGTGCGCAGTGGCTATAGCTGTTTGATCGCTGCGGCGGATACCTTCCGGGCGGCGGCGGTGCAGCAGGTGAGTGTGTGGGGCGAGCGCAGTGGCGTTGCCGTGATTT
>JBBASD010000017.1:0-16409 GCA_040399485.1 Cyanobium sp.
ATGCGGGCCAGGAAGAAGGACCAGGTGGTAGCGATACCGCCCAGCAGATAGTGGGCAACACCAACCGCACGTCCTTGGGTGATCGAAAGTGCACGGGGCTGGATGGCCGGAGCCACTTTCAGCTTGTTGTGGGCCCAGACGATGGACTCGATCAATTCTTGCCAGTAGCCGCGGCCGCTGAACAAGAACATGAGACTGAAGGCCCAGATGAAGTGGGCACCCAGGAACATGAGGCCATAGGCACTGCTGCTCGAGCCGTAGCTGTTGATCACCTGGGCCGCTTGAGCCCAAAGGAAATCTCGCAGCCAACCATTAATGGTGATCGCGCTCTGGGCGAAATTCCCATTGGTGATGTGCTGGACAGTCCCGTCAGCATTGACTGTTCCCCAGACGTCGCTCTGCATTTTCCAACTGAAGTGGAAGATCACGATCGAAAGGGAGTTGTACATCCAGAACAGACCCAGGAACACGTGGTCCCAAGCAGACACCTGGCAAGTACCGCCACGGCCTGGACCGTCGCAGGGAAATCGGAAGCCGAGGTTTGCCTTGTCGGGGACGAGGCGGGAGCTGCGGCTGTAAAGCACACCCTTCAGAAGGATCAGCACGGTGACGTGGATCGTGAAGGCGTGGATGTGGTGGACCATGAAATCGGCCGTTCCCAAGGGGATCGGCGCTGCGGCAACTTTGCCGCCTACAGCGATTACTGAGCCGTTGAAGACCTCGCTGACACTTGCCAGGGCGTTTGGAGCGGTGGTTCCAGCAGCTGCAGCATGAAGCCCTTGAACCCACTGGGCGAAGATTGGCTTCAGCTGGATTGCGGTGTCGCTGAACATGTCCTGGGGACGACCCAGGGCACGCATTGTGTCGTTGTGGATGTAAAGGCCGAAGCTGTGGAAGCCAAGCCAGATGCACACCCAGTTGAGATGGCTGATGAGAGCATCGCGAGCCTTGAGGACCCGATCAAGAACGTTGTCGACGTTTTTGGCTGGGTCGTAATCGCGGATCATCGCGATGGCGGCATGGGCACCAGCGCCAACGATCAGGAAGCCACCAATCCACATGTGATGGGTGAACAATGAAAGTTGAGTGGCGTAGGAGATGCCGATGTAGGGATACGGCGGCATCGCATACATGTGGTGCGCGATGATAATTGTTAACGAACCGAGCATGGCCAGGTTGATACCTAGCTGGGCATGCCAAGACGTTGTTAAAAATTCGAAGAGTCCGTTGTGCCCGTTAGTTGCGGGGAACAAGAGAGGATCGCCTTTTTGACCCTCTAGGATCTCCTTGATGCTGTGTCCAATTCCCCAGTTGGTCCGGTACATGTGACCGGCAACGATGAAGAGAACAGCAATCGCCAAATGGTGATGGGCGATGTCAGTCATCCAGAGGCTGCCGGTAACCGGATTCAGGCCTCCTTTGAAGGTCAGAAAATCGCTGTAGGCCGCCCAGTTTCCAGTGAAGAAAGCTGAGATGCCTGCCCCGAAACCAGGGAACAGCTGAGCCAGGAGATCTTGGTTTAAGAACTCGTGGGGAAGGGGGATGTCCGCAACTGATGCGATCGTTCGACCATTGAGAACCAGCGGGTGGCCGGCATCAATGGCATCCATCAATTGGGTTGTGGGCAGGGAGACATGGAGCAAGTGACCTGTCCAGGACAGGGAACCCAGGCCCAGCAGGCCTGCCAGATGGTGGTTGAGCATCGACTCAACGTTCTGGAACCACTCCAGTTTTGGAGCTGCCTTGTGATAGTGAAAAACCCCAGCATTTAGCATGAGGCCGGCCATGACCAAGGAGCCAATGGCCAAGCAAAGAAGTTGAAACTCGCTGGTGATTCCCCAGGCTCTCCATACGTGGAAGAGACCTGAAGTGATTTGAATGCCGTGGAAGCCAGCTCCCACATCACCATTGAGGATTTCTTGGCCAAAGATCGGCCAAACCACCTGCGCACTCGGTTTGACGTGCAGGGGGTCGGCGAGCCAGCCGGTGTAATTGGAAAAACGAGCACCGTGGTAGAAGGCGCCGCTTAACCAGATGAAAATGACGGCCAGATGGCCGAAGTGAGCGCTGAAGATCTTTCGTGAGACTTCTTCGAGATCGCTCGTGTGGCTGTCGAAGTCGTGAGCGTTGGCGTGGAGGTTCCAAATCCAGGTTGTGGTTTTGGGACCCTTGGCGAGGGTGCGATCGAAAAAGCCGGGTTTTTCGAAAAGCTCGAATGTCGCCGGAACGGTGTTCCGATCGACTAGCTCCTGCGCCTTTTTCCCACGCTCTGGTGGGCTGATGGTCATCGAGAGGTTCCTCGAGGGACGGAATCGAGGTGGAGGTCCACCCCTTGGGCCTGCCGGAAAGTCCGGGGCCGTTGGGCCCCATGACGTGGTGAGGTGCATGGGCATGCCAGGCACTGAACCTTCGCCATGGGCGCCAGCCGGACAAGGGGAGTGAATCCTTGCCATGACTGGGGCATTGGGCCCCAAAGGGGACCGCTGGCGGAACTATAGGGGCCAAAAACATGCCCATTCAGCATCCAGTTACAAAGATTCAATCCCCGCCATTCCCTGGCTGGGACTGGGGTCTACTGGGCGTTGTTTTGCATTGAAAGGGGCTTGTGTGCGGGGATGTAACTATAATTAATGTGACTTGGGGTCCTCTTTCGTGTTCTGGGCTGCCGGCTTGGCTTAAACGCCAATACGCCCTTCAGCAGAATGGCGGCAGTTGGAATTGGCGTGTTGATGCCGAAAAGGTTGTTCGGGCTCAGACGGTGGTGGTCGGCCCTGGTTGGTGTCACTTTGCTGGCCGTTATTTGTTTTGGCAGCCCGGCGGTCAGCCAGGCGACTTGGCGGCTACCGAAGCGCCAGGTCCCTGACCCCAATCCCATGGGTCCAGCCGCCCAGGCTGGTTCAGCACAACTGCAGGAGGTGTCGCCGCCTACGGCGGTTCATCAGTTCAAGGAAGCGCTCGGCGAGAAGCTTCCCCAATTGAAGATTCTGGAGCCTGCCAACGGCGCCATGGTGGCGGATGGAGCTTGGACCCTGCGGGTCAAGGTTTCTGACTGGCCATTAATTGATGGTGGTTCGTTGGGGTTGGGCCCCCACCTGTTGGCCATGCTCGATGGGGAGCCCCCACGGGTCCTCACGGCCACGCAGACCGAGATGCCCCCCCTGAGCCCAGGCAGTCATCGTTTGACGGTGACCGCAGCTTGGCCTTGGGGAGAGGTCATCAAGAGTCATGGAGCTTTCGATCAGATTCGTCTGCATCGTGCTGCGGCCAATCCCTTAGCAGTTCCTCCCCTTGGGAGCGCCCAGTTGTTCGTTACATCTCCGAACTCGAATTCAAAGAATATGGCTCAGCCTGTATTGTTGGACTGGCTTTTAATCGATGCTCCTCTGCAAAATCTGCGCCAGGATGATGCCAGTTGGCGTCTGAGAATCACTGTGAATGGTGAGAGTTTTCTTGTGGATCAACAGACGCCTCTCTGGCTCAGCGGTTGGCGCGCTGGGGCCAATGCCTTGCTATGGGAGCTGGTCGATGGACGGGGGGAACCACTTAACCCTCCTTTTAATAGTATCGTCAGTGAATTGTATTTAGAAGATACCAAGATCTCCAAGCAATCAAATTTCTCATGGTTGAGTGGCCGTTTAAATTCCGAAGTTCTTGCCGTATTGCTGGGAAATGCATCTCCTGTGACTCCTGTTCCTCAGGTGCAGGAAGAACCATTGCCTTCAATGGCAGTCCAACCAAAAAATGTTACTTCTCTGCTCCAAGATAAAGATAGCATCGCTAATAACAATGAAATTCAATTTGACGAGAATCAAGGGTTGCTAGAACCTCCCGCTGAGGGGGTTGCCAATGGTGAATCGCCTGGAGATCTTGGCCATGGGCTAGAGGAGATCCAGCCGGATAGTGGCCCAGACCCTTCAGCTCCAGCGGAGCTGATTAACCCCATTGCAGATGCGCTCACCCTTGGGGTACCCAATCTCGCTACGCCTCCTCGCGACCCGCTGCCTGATGGCCCTGCCAAGCCCGAGACCCCTTTGGCTGAGGCCGGTTCGATGCGCTCTTCGGCAGAGCGGCGAGAGCCGGATCGGCCCGCGACCGGATTGCCAGACACCGCTCCGCCCAAGAAAATTAAGTTGCAGGACCTCAAGGATGTCCTGCCCGCTGCTGTGGAGGGGGTGGATCTAGACCCAACCGTGGTTCCGCCTCCTTCAGGGGGGGTCCTGGCTCGCCTGGGGCAGGGACTTCGCCGCCGACTGGGGCCTTCCTGAGATGCCGTTCACGCCGTCGAGGGTGGTGGGTCTCGCCCTTTCCAAAGAGGCCAATCCCCTGTTGCTACGCCTGAAGCAGGCAGGATTGCTTGCGGAGATCCGCTGGCCAGAGGATCCGATCTCACCTGCCGATTGGCTGGCCAAGGAATGGCCCCTCGCATCGGCTGTTGTTGCCGTGGCGGCCGTGGGGCTCGTGACCCGCCTCGTGGCACCACTGCTGGTCAGTAAGGCCACCGATCCTGCCATCGTTGTTCTCGATCCCGAAGGCCGTTTTGCCGTGCCAATGCTTGGCGGCCACGGGGCCGGTGGCGAGGCGTTGGCGCGGCAGCTGGCTGCCCTGCTTGGTGGTCAGGCTGTGATTACAGGCAGCAGCTCGGCCTCGGGGCGATTGGGCCTCGATAGCTTTGGCAGCGACTGGGGCTGGATTCGGGGGGACGGCGACTGGCAAGCCCTGATGTTGGCGGCTCGCCAGGATCTCGATCGGCCCCCCTTACGGGTGCTTCAGGAGAGCGGCACGGTCCTTTGGCAGGAGAGCGATGCCGCCCGATCTATGGGGCTGGAGATGGTGCATGTTCAAGGCCCTGAGCAGGGAAGGGATGGAAAGGAGCCAGATCTGGTGATTGGCCCCCGCCTGGGACTTGGCTGTCATTGGCATCCCCCTTGCCTTTGGCTCGGTATGGGATGTGAAAGAGACACCACGTTGTCGGTCCTGGAACGGCTTGTCGACGAAACCTTGCTTAAGCATCGTTTGGCCATCCAGGCCGTTGCTGGCCTGGCAACCGTCGATCGCAAGGCCGACGAGCCGGCCCTGCAAGCTCTGTGCGAACGGCATGGCTGGAGGCTGGTTTGTTTCTCCGCCCCTGCCTTGGCTGAGGTACCAGTCCCCCATCCGTCCAGGGTTGTGCAACAGGCGATGGGCACCGCCAGCGTTGCGGAGGCGGCTTCCCTGCTCGCGGCGGCTGGACCTGATCGGACAGGGGCGACCTTGTTGGTAACTAAAACGGTGGCCCATGCCGCAGCAGGGGAAAAGGGCGCCGCCACCCTGGCGGTGGCTGAGGCACTTGAGCAATGGGGGCCAGCCCGTGGTGAGCTTCACCTGGTCGGTAGCGGTCCCGGCTCCTTGGATCTCCTGACCGGCGCTGGCCGCTGGGCCCTGGCTAGATGCGGTGTTTGGGCGGGATACAGCCTCTATTTGGATCTGGTGGAGCCCCTGCGCCGGCCGGATCAGGTGCGACGGGAGGGACGCCTTACCGAGGAATCGAGCCGCTGCGCCGAGGCTCTTGCCCTGGCGGCCCAGGGCCTGCGTGTTGCCCTGATCTCATCAGGGGACAGTGGCATTTATGGCATGGCTGGCCTGGCCCTAGAACAATGGCTTGGCCTGGCGGCAAAGGATCGCCCCGTCTTTCAGGTGCATCCCGGAATCTCTGCGCTTCAGCTAGCGGCAGCCAGGGCCGGGGCCCCGCTGATGCACGATTTCTGCACGATCAGCCTGAGTGATCGACTCACGCCCTGGCCCGTGATTGAAGAGCGACTAAGAGGTGCTGCGGCTGGGGATTTCGTGGTGGCCTTATACAACCCCCGTTCGCAGGGTCGTGATTGGCAGCTGGGTCGTGCCCTTGAACTCTTGATGCAGCACCGCCTGCCCTCCACGCCTGTGCTGATCGCCCGCCAGCTTGGTCGCCAAGGCGAAGCTGTGACGCTCACCACCCTGGAGAATTTGCCCATCGCGCAGATCGACATGTTGAGCCTGGTGCTCGTCGGCAACAGCACCAGCTATGTCAAAGATGGCCGCTTCGTTACGCCAAGGGGATACCCAGGCGCCGAACTGGGATGGGGAGGGTTGGGAATCAGCCGTGGCCCTTGAGTAATCGGGATGACAGGATTCGAACCTGCGGCCCCTTCGTCCCGAACGAAGTGCGCTACCAAGCTGCGCCACATCCCGATAGTTGAACTTTAAAGGATCGAACGATCCTCCCGTTGCACTGACCCGAGCTGGTAGGGGTGGAACCAAAGCTTGGCCACTGCCTTGCCTAGAGTTTCTACCCCCGTGGCAAAGCATGGGGCACCGTTTCGGCGGCTTTTTCCCTCTGCCTGGATTCCATGGCCTCGGTCGTGCCCAAACCGCCCTGGTTACGCGTGAAAGCCCCCCAGCGGCAGCGCATTGGGGCCGTTGCCGATTTGCTGCTCGATCTGCAGCTGAACACGGTTTGCCAGGAGGCCAGTTGTCCCAATATCGGTGAATGTTTTGCCGGCGGCACCGCCACGTTCTTGATCATGGGCCCTGGCTGCACCCGGGCCTGCCCCTATTGCGATATCGACTTTGACCGCACGGTCAGGCCCCTTGATGACTCCGAGCCTGGGCGCATCGGTGAGGCAGTGGCGCGATTGGGACTGCGCCATGTTGTGATCACATCGGTCAACCGCGATGATTTGGCCGATGGGGGTGCCGGCCAATTCGTCGCCTGCGTCAAAGCCGTGCGGGAGCGCTCTGCCGGCACAACGATTGAGTTACTGGTTCCTGATTTTTGCGGTAATTGGGATGCCTTAGGGGCCGTAATGGAGGCTACTCCTGAGGTTCTGAATCATAACATCGAAACTGTGCCTAGCCTCTATCGAAAGGCCAGGCCCCAAGCAAGTTACACCCGTTCACTTGAACTTCTGCAGAGGGTGCAACAGGGATGGCCCCGTACTTATACAAAGTCAGGCCTGATGGTGGGACTGGGGGAAACCGACGACCAGGTGATGGAGGTGCTTGCTGATCTGCGACGTCATTCGGTAGATATTGTGACAATCGGCCAATATCTCTCCCCAGGACCGAAGCATTTACCGGTTGACCGGTTTGTCACCCCTGAACAATTTGATGCTTATCGGCACCACGGTGAGAATGGGCTCGGCTTCTTGCAAGTGATCAGTACCCCATTGACCCGCAGCAGCTATCACGCCGGTGAGGTTCAGGGTCTCATGCGCCAAAATCCTCGCTGAATCAGAAGCCCGGCGAGGCCGTTTTGGTGGTGGAGGGCATCGGCCAGCGGGCGGGTAACTTTTAAACCGCCACGGTCTCAAGATTTGCCAAACCAACCAGGGCTTTTTCACTGGGTGGCACAATCACCTTGAAACGGGTTTTCCAATTCGCCCAGTCCGCCAGGATCGTGGCCGCCCTGGAACTGCCGGTGTGGGCCAGATGGGCTTCAAGCAGGGGTTTAAGCAGGCCCTCCTGTTCTGTAGTGCTCAGGGAGTGAAGAATAACAGTGCCGGGATTGAGGCGTTGCTGAACCCCGTCGCCCTCATCCAGCAGGAACGCGACACCGCCTGTCATGCCCGCAGCAACATTGCGGCCGGTGGTTCCGAGCACAACGACTACCCCTCCAGTCATGTACTCGCAACAGTGGTCCCCTGTCCCCTCAACCACAGCACGGGCGCCACTATTACGCACCGCGAATCGCTCACCGGCGCGGCCGAGGGCATAAAGCTCGCCACCGGTGGCACCGTAAAGGCAGGTATTGCCGAGGATGACTTTTTCCCCTGGATGAATGCAGGCGGGAGGGGGGATCACCGTGATCCGACCTCCGTTGATTCCCTTGCCGACGTAATCGTTGGCTTCACCGCTGAGGCGCAGGTTCAGGCCCCGTAACAGGAAAGCCCCAAAGCTCTGGCCAGCAGCACCCTCGAATTGAAGATTGATTTCACCACCGAAGCCTGAATTGCCATGTCGCTCGGCAATTTCGCCGGCAAGGCGGGCTCCCACGCTGCGGTCGGTGTTGAGGATTTTCAGACTTCGGTCAAGTTGTCCGTGCCCCTCGATAACCTGCATTACAGCGGGATCGGCCAAGAGTTGATCTTCGAGAATTACCCCATTGCCGTGGGCGTCGGCATCGTGGTTCAGCCAGGAACGATCCTTAGCCTGGGGGATTGGGGTCAGCAGGCAGCTGAGGTCCACCCGGCTGGTTTTGGTGAGCTTGACTGACCTGGGACGCAGCAATTCGGTGCGGCCAATCAAATCTTCGAGACGGGCGACGCCAAGCACGCTGAGAAGTTGACGTACCTCCTGGGCGACAAAAAGGAAGAAATTGACCACATGATCGGGAAGCCCTGTGAACCGCTTACGTAGAGATTCTTTCTGTGTGGCTATGCCGACGGGACAATTATTAGTGTGGCAAACCCTGGCCATTATGCAGCCTTCGGCAATCATTGCAACTGAACCGAAACCGTATTCTTCGGCGCCAAGCAGCGCAGCCATCAACACATCCCAGCCGGTTTTGAGGCCGCCATCGGCCCGCAGCAGCACCCGATCCCGAAGTCCGTTGACCAGCAAGCTGCGGTGGACCTCGCTTAGACCTAGCTCCCAGGGGCTGCCGGCATGTTTGATCGAGCTCAGCGGTGAGGCCCCTGTTCCACCATCGTGGCCGGAGATTTGTATGACATCGGCATTGGCTTTGGCAACGCCGGCGGCAATCGTACCGATACCGATCTCGGCAACCAGTTTCACCGAAACCTTCGCTTTAGGATGTACCTGGTGCAGGTCATGGATCAGCTGGGCCAGATCTTCGATGGAGTAAATGTCGTGGTGGGGAGGAGGCGATATCAGTGCCACCCCAGGTTTGCTATTGCGCAGCCAGGCGATGTATGCATCCACCTTGGGTCCCGGCAATTGGCCCCCTTCCCCAGGCTTGGCCCCCTGGGCGACCTTGATCTCCAATTGCTTGCCACTGCGGAGATAGGCCGGGGTGACACCGAATCGACCGGAGGCAACTTGCTTGATGGCTGAGCAGGCACTGTCGCCATTGCGCAGGCCAGCAATGCTGGGCAAGGTAGCCGAGCGGCCCTCGTCATCGACATCGTGGAGAGGGTGGTATCGGGCAGGATCTTCACCTCCTTCGCCGCTATTGCTCTTGCCGCCGATGCGATTCATGGCGACAGCCAGTACTTCGTGCGCCTCACGCGATAGGGCACCGAGGCTCATGCCGCCGGTGCAAAAACGGGAGCAGATGCTTTCGACACTTTCAACCTCATTCAGGGGCAATGGGATTGGGGCGGGCGAGAGTTCCAGCAGATCCCGCAGGGCCGTGACCGGTCGATGTTCAAGCAGCTGGCGATAGGTGTTGAAGTGGTCGTAACCCGGACCCGCTGCTACGGCCGCATGCAGGGCCTTGGCCATTTCGGGGCTGTTGAGGTGGAATTCAGCACCGCTTCGGTACTGCACAAAACCCATGAACTCCAGCTTGGTGCGGTTGAGTTCCGGATAGGCCTTGGTGTGGAATGCGAGGGTTTCGCTGGCAAGTTCTTCTAAGCTGAGACCAGCAACCCGACTGGTGGTGCCGGTAAAGGCCAGATCGATCAGATCGGCGCCGATACCGATTGCTTCGAAAATTTGGGCTCCATGATAACTTGCTAGCATGGATATGCCGATTTTGGAGAGAATTTTTCGCAGGCCATCTTCGAGGGCCTGGCGCACGTTTTCTTGAACTTTTATGGGTGTCAGGGCAGGTAACTTGCCCCTTTCTATGAGGGATTGGGTCTTGGGATGGGCTAGCCAGTGACGGCTGGTTTCCCAGGCCATCCAGGGGCAGACAGCGCTGGCGCCGTAGCCGATCAGACAGGCAAGATGGTGGGTGGTCCAGCACTGGCCGGTTTCGATCACGATGGAGGCCTGCAGGCGCAGACCAAGCCTCAAGAGGTGGTGATGGACAGCCCCAATGGCCAAAAGGGGTGGTATAGCCATGGAGGCAGCGCCGATGCTGCCGTTGCAGCGATCTGAGAGGAGCAGGATCTGGCTGTCGGCGCGAACGGCCGCCTCGGCCTCAAAGCAGAGGCGTCTCAACGCTGCTTCCAGGCCCGACGGACCCTCCTCTACTGCCAGCAGGGTCGAAAGGGAGGTCATGCGCAGTCCCTCGGAGCCAAGGCTCTGCAATTCAGATTCGTTGAGTACTGGGCTGGACAGATGCAAGACGGCGGCGCCGGCGGCGTCCGGTCGCAAGGCGGATCCGCGCCGACCTAGATGCATCTCCAGACCCATGACCAGTTTTTCGCGCAACGAATCAATCGGAGGATTGGTGACCTGGGCGAAGCGTTGTTTGAAATAGTCGTAGAGGAGATGGGGCTTGCTGGATAGAATCGCCAGGGGGATGTCATCCCCCATGCAATAGGTGGGTTCTTTGCCGGCGCCGGCCATGTCATCCATCACCAGCTCCAAATCTTCAGCAGTGAAACCAAAGGCGGTTTGCTGTTGTAAAAGCTCGAGATCGCTGAGGATGGTTTGTTCTTGCCAGACTCCAGCCTCCAAGTCGCGGCGGTGTTCCGCTAACCAACTGCGGTAGGGATGGCGGGCAGCAGCTTCTTCCTTGACATCCCAGTTGCGTAAAATGCGATTGTGAATCAGATCCACGGCCAGCATCTGTCCAGGACCCAGCCGTCCTTTCTCGAGAATGCGATCTTCTTCAAGTTCAACGACACCGGTTTCTGAACCCATCACCACGTAGCCATCACTGGTTATCAAATAGCGGGCCGGCCGAAGACCATTGCGATCAAGAGTGGCCCCTACTGTTTTGCCGTCACTAAAGACCAGCAGGGCGGGTCCATCCCAGGGCTCCTGCAGGCAAGCATTGTATTCATAAAAGGCCTTGATGTCGGGTCGTTCTTCGAGTTCTGGTTGATCGCGGAACGCTTCTGGAACAAGGGTAAGCAGGCTATCGGTGATGGGTCTACCACTACGCACCATGAGCTCAAGAGTCGCATCAAGATTGGCCGAGTCGCTGAAGGCTGGATTAACCAATGGCCGCAGGTCACTGGCAGCTTCACCCCAAACAGCTTCGAGATTGGCTTCGGCCGCACTGGCCCAATTGATGTTGCCGAGCAACGTATTGATTTCGCCGTTGTGGCCCAATAAGCGCATGGGTTGGGCCAGGGGCCAGCGGGGCAGTGTGTTGGTACTGAAGCGCCTGTGGTAAACAGCAAAATGCACCGCAAAGCGCTCATCCCGCAAGTCGGCGTAAAAGAGGTCGAGGACCGCCGAGCGGACCATGCCCTTGTAGACGACGGTACGGGAACTGATCGAGGCGAAGTAAAGGTCGGCACTCTCGGCACCGAGCTGTTCCCGGGCCCGGTCGACGGCCCGGCGTCGCAGTCGGAAGAGCAGGGATTCGACCGCGTCCACCTCCTCGCTGACCTCGGCATTGGCCTGGGGTTCCAGCAGCAACCATTGCTCAATGGTGGGCGCCGACTGGCGGGCCATGGGGCCCAGCACGGAGGGGTCTACCGGCACCGGCCTCCAGCCCAGGCTTTTGAGGCCCAGTCGGGTCGCTTCCTGCTCGCAGAGCTGGCGGACCGTCTCGCGCTGGGCAGGATCCTGGGGAAGAAAGACCATCCCAAGACCCCTGACGCCCTGGTTCAGGCCTGTGGCGGCCGGCCAGACGGCCTCAAGCAGGCCCCAGGGAATGGCGCTGAGGATGCCCGCGCCATCTCCGGAATCTCCATCACCACCGCAACCGCCACGATGTTCCATGCATCGGAGGCCCTGCAGGGCCTGTTGCAACACCCAGTGGCTGGGTACCCCTTGGAGATGGGCCAGGAAGCCCACCCCGCAGGCGTCCTTCTCGCCGGCCACCGCCTCCGGGGCGGCACTGTCGCGATGGGGCCAGAGAGGAGGGGTGCGAAGGGACATGGCCGGGGGGACTGGCGGCGGATTCTGGGCCCGAGCTGGTCGGGTGGGCCTCGAAGTACTCGAAGTAAGTGAGGCGGCGATTTTTTTCAGATGGGAGAACGAACCCCCTTCTGAGCAGAGTTGGGATCCTAGGGATCCATTCCCCCGCCCACTGATCAGGGCTAACTTTCTGGTCATCGCCCTGGTTGCCGTTAGGGGAGGATCGATCGATGGCAATTCGCACCTGGCCGCTTTGCGCCGCCGTGCTCCTTGTGGTCGGTCTCCTGCCTGTGCAGGCGGCCCCTCCCCCTTTACCGCCGCTTCCGGCGGCACTCCCCAGGGGGCGTGACCTGACCATGCCTGCGGCGCCTAGCAGCCTGGATCAGCGCCGGGCGATTGCAGGCGAGCGCCGGGGTGATCAGATCTTGATCAATGGCAGGCCGCAGCGGGTGGCCTGGATCTGGCGACCTGGGGTCGGGGGGGCGCGCGCCCAGATCTGGTTGCCCCTGGATGTACTTCAAGGCCAGCTGGGTTTCAGCAGCAATGGTCGCCCCGATGGTGGTCTCGACCTGCAGTGGTTTGGCACGACCTTGCCAGTTCCAAGGCAGGCCCAGCAGTCTTTGGCGGATGAGGTGGGGGTCGATGCGGCCCCGTTCCTGGAGGCGGCTGGGGTTCGCGTCACGTTCGAAGGGCCCCAGTTGCAGCTGGCTTTGCCAGGGGCACGGTTGATGCGAGTGCGTCGCAGTTCTGCGCCAGCAGGCACCGTTCGTTATGTTCTGGACCTGAGTGGACCCCTTTTGGTTCGCCAGAGCGAAGCCGGCCTGCAGATCGGTTTGCAGCCGGGGCTGGGCTCCGAAGAACGCTTGCGGGCCAGTGGCCTGGGGGCCCAGGCGGTTGGCGATGATCTGCTGCTGGCTGGCCCTGGCGGCCGCCCCCTGCGGCAAGTCTTCAGCCTTGGGGCGCCCGCCCGCCTGGTGATCGACTGGGCGGACGGCCCGCCTGGGGCGGTCAGCCCAGGGGAGGTTGGCGTCGATGGGGCGTCTCCAGGGGGGGTGGATCGACGTCTTCAGTCTCTGCTGGGGGCCCAACTGCGATGGGATCGGCAGGTACGGGTGCTGGATGGGCGCCGGGTGCGACTAAATGCCGTCCGCCTCGATCCCCGTTTCGGTCCCGTTGCCTTGCGACCCCTCAGTCGAGGAGGGGGGATGGAGGGGCTGAGCCTGCTGCCCCAGTTGGCCCGTCGTTACGACGCTGTTGTGGCCATCAACGGAGGTTTCTTCAATCGGGTGCGTCGCTTGCCCCTCGGGGCCATCAAAGATCAGGGGCGTTGGCTTTCAGGGCCGATCCTTAATCGCGGCGTGGTGGCCTGGGATCACCGCCGGCTGCCTCGCTTCGGCCGGTTGCAATTGCAGGAATGGGTGGGCGATTCCAGGGGGCCATCGGTGCTGCTGCAAACCCTCAACAGTGGCTATGTCCAGCGGGGGCTTTCCCGTTACACAGCTGATTGGGGACCGGTTTATCGACCTCTAAGCGGCCATGAATCCGCAGTGGTGATCCGTCAGGGGGTTGTGGTTCAACGGTTGGAAGCGGCGACCTTGGTGGATGGCGTGAAACTGGGCCCGCTTGACACGCTTCTGGTTGCCAGGGGCAGTCGGTTGCCCTGGAGAGAGGGCGATCGATTGACGATCAATAGCCGGCCGAATTCCGACTTGGGCTTGGCCGCCAATGTGATTGGAGGTGGTCCTTTGCTGCTTCAGCAAGGACAGCTTGTGTTGGATGGGGCGGCCGAGGGCTTTGGTGCCGCCTTCCTCTCCCAGGGGGCACCGCGCACGGTGATCGGCAGTGATGGCCGCCTGCTTTGGCTGGTGACTTTGGAAGGGGTCGATGACAGCGGTCCCACCCTGGCGGAGGCGGCACGGCTGCTGCAAGCCATGGGGCTCCAGGAGGCCCTCAACCTGGATGGGGGAAGCTCCACTGGCCTGGTGATGGGTGGCACCCAGACCGTGCGGGGGCGGGGGGTGACGGCGGCAATCCATAACGGTCTTGGATTGGTGCCCATGGAGCCGGATCGTGCCGCGCCAAATGGCTCCTAAGGCTGCTTCCTGCCAGATTGGAGATCCCAAACCAGAACATCGTGCCCCGGGGCCACAGTTTGCGCATCACCGCCGCCGCCGCCGCTGAACTTTGTCGCCAGGCGGCTGTGGCTGGTACTCCAGGCTTGATGCATCTCGATTTGCTCGAAGGCCGCTGCGCCGCCTGGACCATTCGCTTGCGGCCAGGTCATCTAGCCGGAATCCCCCTGGCCAGGGCGGATGGCATCACCCTATATGCCCCAGGTGATCAGGTTGCCCTCCTCAACGGTTTGCGGCTCGATTACCGAGGCGATCTCAGCGGCGGCGGCTTTTTGGTGCGTTCCGGAGAGGGGGTTAGCGGCTGTGCCTGTGGGGCTTCCTTTGATCGAACAGGGGTTCGGGGTCCCATGGGGTCGTAGGGTGACGGATTGTCGAAAACGGTCGGACGTCCGACCAATGTCCTCCGAGCAGCACTCCGGCCCTCGATGCCCACGATTCAGCAGCTGATCCGCACCGAACGGCAGCGCCTCACCCGCAAAACCAAGTCGCCGGCTCTGCGCGCCTGCCCGGAACGCCGTGGCGTCTGCACCCGTGTCTACACCTCAACTCCCAAAAAGCCGAACTCGGCCCTGCGCAAAGTGGCACGGGTACGCCTTACCTCAGGATTTGAGGTGACTGCCTACATCCCGGGCATCGGCCACAACCTGCAGGAGCACTCCGTTGTGCTCATTCGCGGTGGTCGGGTCAAGGATCTGCCAGGTGTTCGCTATCACATCATCCGCGGCACCCTTGACACCTCTGGTGTCAAGGATCGGCGCCAGTCCCGTTCGAAGTACGGCGCCAAAACTCCCAAGGCTTGAGATCCATCCGCCGGGTGTAAGCAGCGCGGTTTTGCCGCGACTCTCAGCAACCGCCCTCCCCATCGCCCGTTTCCCCAACCCGCCCCCATGTCCCGCCGCAACGCCGCCGAAAAGCGACCTGTCCTGCCGGATCCACAGTTCAACAGCCGCTTGGCCTCGATGATTGTGGCCAGGCTCATGAAGCATGGCAAGAAGTCCACAGCCCAGAGAATTCTCTCTGATGCTTTCTCGCTGATCAACGACCGCACCGGATCCGATCCTCTCGAGTTATTCGAGACTGCTGTTCGTAATGCAACACCCCTTGTTGAGGTCCGGGCCCGTCGGGTTGGTGGCGCCACTTATCAAGTGCCCATGGAAGTCAGACAGGAGCGGGGAACAGCGATGGCCCTGCGGTGGTTAGTCAACTTCTCCCGCGCTCGTAACGGTCGAAGCATGGCCCAGAAGCTTGCCGGTGAACTGATGGATGCCGCCAACGAGGCCGGCAGTGCCGTCCGCAAGCGTGAGGAAACCCACAAGATGGCCGAAGCCAATAAGGCTTTCGCCCATTACCGCTACTGATCCAGTAGCTCGAAGAATCCGGAGCCAGGGCTCTCCGGATTTTGTTCCCTACAGCTGGTCTGTAGACTAATGCCCGCTTATTTCTCGACCCCACCTCGGAGACGACCCCCGTGGCCCGCGCCTATCCTCTGGACCGAGTTAGAAATATTGGTATTGCCGCGCATATTGATGCGGGCAAGACCACGACGACAGAACGGATTCTTTTCTATTCCGGGGTAGTCCACAAGATGGGTGAGGTGCACGATGGTGCTGCCGTCACCGATTGGATGGAGCAGGAACGGGAGCGAGGCATCACCATCACGGCTGCGGCCATTTCCACCAGTTGGAAAGATAACCGGATCAATATTATCGACACCCCTGGTCACGTTGATTTCACTATCGAAGTCGAGCGCTCAATGCGGGTGCTGGATGGGGTGATCGCTGTGTTTTGTGCTGTGGGAGGTGTCCAGCCCCAGTCCGAGACGGTTTGGCGGCAAGCGGATCGCTACAACGTGCCGCGGATCGTGTTCGTCAACAAGATGGATCGCACCGGGGCCAATTTCCTCAAGGTCTACGAGCAGATTAAGGATCGACTCAAGGCGAATGCTGCTCCGATCCAGTTGCCTATAGGTGCAGAAGGGGAATTGAAGGGCATTGTTGATTTGGTGCGGAACAAGGCCATCGTTTATACCAACGATCTTGGCACCGACATTCTTGAACAGCCCATCCCTGCCGATATGGTGGAAGAAGTGGCTAAATGGCGTGGCAAGTTAATGGAGACTGTGGCCGAAAGTGATGAAGAATTGATTGAGGCCTACCTAGAGAACGGCGAACTTACCGAAGAGCAGCTCATCAAGGGAATCCGCCAAGGCGTTGTGAAGCACGGTCTCGTGCCCATCCTTTGTGGTTCGGCATTTAAGAACAAGGGTGTGCAACTTGTGCTAGATGCTGTGGTCGATTATCTTCCGGCTCCAGTTGATGTTCCGCCAATTACGGGACTCCTTCCTGACGGCACCGAGTCGATTCGTCCCTGTGACGA
>JBBASD010000017.1:16509-23973 GCA_040399485.1 Cyanobium sp.
GATACCCTCTGTGTAGATTCTGACCCGATTATCCTTGAATCCCTTTATATTCCTGACCCGGTCATCTCCGTTGCGGTCGAGCCGAAGACGAAGGGTGACATGGAGAAGTTATCCAAGGCACTCCAATCCCTTGCTGAAGAAGATCCTACTTTCCGAGTTTCTACTAATCCCGAAACCAGCCAGACAGTGATTGCTGGTATGGGTGAACTGCACCTGGAAATTCTGGTTGATCGGATGCTGAGGGAGTTCAAGGTGGAGGCCAATATTGGTGCCCCACAGGTTTCCTATCGTGAAACCATACGCAGTAGTTCTAAAGGCGAGGGCAAGTTTGCACGCCAAACTGGCGGTAAGGGTCAGTACGGCCATGTTGTTATTGAAATGGAACCAGGTGAGCCAGGTTCAGGCTTTGAGTTTGTCAACAAGATTGTCGGTGGCATTGTTCCAAAGGAATACATCGGCCCCGCAGAAGCAGGTATGAAAGAAACCTGCCAATCCGGTGTGATTGCTGGATTCCCGATGATTGATGTCAAGGTCACGATGATCGACGGGTCGTACCACGACGTAGACTCATCGGAAATGGCGTTTAAAATCGCCGGCTCCATGGCCTTCAAGGATGGCGTCAAGAAGTGCAATCCTGTTCTTCTTGAGCCGATGATGAAGGTTGAAGTGGAGGTTCCTGAGGATTACCTCGGCTCGGTCATCGGGGATCTTTCCTCCCGTCGTGGCCAGGTTGAAGGGCAGTCCGTTGAAAACGGCCAATCCAAAGTGCAGTCCAAGGTTCCCTTGGCCGAGATGTTTGGCTACGCCACCCAGCTCCGATCCATGACCCAGGGTCGGGGTATTTTCTCGATGGAGTTCAGTCACTACGAGGAAGTTCCTCGCAATGTTGCTGAAGCCATCATCTCCAAGAATCAGGGCAATTCCTGATCTTCATTCCCAACCCAAAAACCCACCCCTCGATTCTTTCCTTCCATGGCACGCGAGAAGTTCGAAAGGAACAAGCCCCACGTCAACATTGGCACCATTGGCCACGTTGATCACGGCAAGACCACTCTCACCGCGGCGATCACCAACGTCCTCGCATCCCAAGGCATGGCCAAGGCCCAAGCCTACGATGAAATCGATGGTGCTCCGGAAGAAAAGGAGCGTGGCATCACCATCAACACGGCTCACGTCGAGTACGAAACCGAGAAGCGCCACTATGCCCACGTGGACTGTCCAGGCCACGCGGACTATGTAAAAAACATGATTACTGGCGCGGCCCAAATGGATGGAGCCATTCTGGTAGTCGCAGCCACGGATGGTCCGATGGCCCAAACCAAGGAACATATCCTTTTGGCTAAACAGGTTGGTGTTCCAGCATTGGTTGTGTTCTTAAACAAGAAGGACATGGTCGATGACGAGGAAATCCTTGAGTTGGTAGAACTGGAAATGCGTGAGCTGCTCAGCAGCTATGACTTCCCAGGCGATGACATCCCCGTTGTGGCCGGTTCTGCCCTTAAGGCGCTTGAATATATTCAGGCTGGCAACAAAGCTGTACGTGGAGAAGACCCATGGGTCGATAAGATCCTTGATCTGATGGACGCTGTCGATGAGGCGATTCCCCAGCCGGAACGCGAAATCGATAAACCCTTCTTGATGGCTATTGAGGATGTTTTCTCCATCACCGGTCGAGGCACAGTGGCTACTGGCCGGATTGAGCGGGGCAAGGTCAAGGTCGGTGAAACTGTTCAGGTTGTCGGTATTCGCGACACCCGGGAAACTACTGTGACTGGGGTAGAAATGTTCCGCAAGCTTCTCGATGAAGGCATGGCTGGAGACAACGTCGGTCTTCTGCTTCGCGGCATCCAGAAGGAAGACATCGAACGCGGCATGGTTTTAGTCAAGCCAAACTCCATTAAGCCCCACACCAAATTCGAAGGTGAAGTTTATGTTCTGAAAAAGGAAGAAGGTGGTCGCCACACTCCTTTCTTTGCTGGTTATCGCCCTCAGTTCTATATCCGTACTACGGATGTAACCGGTCAAATCACCGCCTTCACGGCAGACGATGGCAGCAACGTTGAGATGGTCATGCCCGGTGACCGCATCAAGATGAGCGCTGAGTTGATCTGCCCTGTGGCCATCGAACAAGGTATGCGCTTCGCAATTCGCGAAGGTGGTCGTACGATCGGTGCCGGAGTTGTGTCCAAGATCGTTGAGTGAGTTGACATTGACTGACTAGGTGATTTTCACCTAGTCAGTCGACTTTGTTGGAAGCGGGCTCATTTTTTGTCTGCCTTCTGCTTAAAGCAACTAGAAAATCCATTTCCTTTGGTGCACTGCATCCATTCATCTAATGACGAGTTCCATCCCCCAACAGAAGATTCGGATCCGCCTGAAAGCATTTGACCGCAGAATGCTTGATCTCTCTTGTGAGAAGATCATTGAGACTGCTGATCACACTGCCGCCACTGCAATTGGCCCGATTCCCCTGCCTACCAAGCGTAAAATTTATTGTGTTCTGCGCTCACCACACGTAGACAAAGATTCCCGAGAGCATTTTGAAACTCGGACCCATCGGCGTATTATCGATATTTACAGTCCGAGTTCCAAGACAATTGATGCCCTCATGAAACTGGATTTACCCAGTGGCGTCGATATTGAGGTCAAGCTTTGATGATAATTCATGTCTTTACCTGAAGTATCGCTTTCCTCTAGTTGGCTTTGAGACGACGAGTTTTTTGAATGTTTGATTGCTTTGTCACGGTCCGAGGCTCCTGTGTCTGTCTGTTTTGACTAGGATTCAGGAGTTGTCGCTTCCATCTCCGCCCATTTCTCCTACTATTTTTACCGTGAGTTCCCCTAAGGCTGCCCTGTATGTCACCCTGTCGCTGACCCTTGGGCTCAGTCGAAACGCGTGACCGAACTAGCCGTAAGGGAACTGCCGCTTTTCCCCCTTCCCGATGTGGTGCTTTTCCCTCAGGAAGTGCTACCACTGCACATCTTTGAGTCCCGTTATCGCATGATGTTGCGGACGGTCATGGCCGAAGATCGTCGTTTTGGCGTGGTTCGTTGGGATCCTCAGCGCCAAAAGATGGCGGAAGTTGGATGTTGTGCAGAGATTCTTCATTGGCAGTCCCAAGAAGATGACCGCAGCAACATTGTCACGATTGGACAACAGCGTTTTCGTGTTCTCAGTATTTTGCGTGAGACTCCCTATCGCGTGGCGATGGTCAGTTGGATTGAAGACGATACCTCCGATTCGCGCGACGATTTGGTTGCTCTTACCGGCAATGTCAGTAAAGCCCTTAGGGATGTGGTTGAGTTGACTGGTAAGTTGATAGGCAAGCCAGCCATTCTTCCTCCTGATCTTCCTGATCTTCCCCGCGAACTTTCCTATTGGATTGGCGCTCACTTAGGTGGTCCAGTGGCTGATCACCAGCAGGCCTTACTTGAGATCACTGACACGGGCGAGCGCCTGAGGCAGGAATTTGAACTACTTGACCAGACTCGTCGTCAGCTAGCTGCAAGGACTGTACTTAAAGATACTTTTGATTCGGCTGATTCTGACGATTTGAATAACGGCGAATCCTGAAATGTCATTGCAAAGCCTGGTCGGATCTCTGGCCTTGGTTTTATTATTAGCTTTTGTAATTTTAGTTAGTGTCCGTTTTTGGCTAACTTCTAATCGCAGCTACCAAAGCTCAAATAGCGTTGCCCAAGCTTATAATCGCTGGACGGAAGATGCGCTGCTAGAACGCCTTTGGGGAGACCATGTTCATCTTGGTTTTTATGGTGATCCTGTCAGGGCCCGCGATTTTCGTTTAGCCAAAGATGACTTCGTGCATGAACTTGTTCGTTGGAGTGGCTTCGATCGTTTACCTCCAGGTAGTCGGATTCTGGATGTGGGATGCGGTATTGGCGGCAGTGCCCGTCTTCTGGCCCTTCACTATGGTTTTGATGTGCTTGCGATCAGTATCAGTCCGGCCCAGATTGCCCGGGCTCGTGCCCTGACCTCCCCGGAACTGGCGGCGCATTGTCAGTTTGAGGTCATGGATGCTTTGGGGCTTGATTTGCCGGATCGGGGCTTTGATGCTGTCTGGAGCGTGGAGGCAGCACCCCACATGCCTGATAAACAGCGTTATGTAGATGAATTGCTGCGCATGTTGCGGCCCCATGGCCGATTGGCGATGGCTGATTGGAATCGCCGCGATCCAGCGGACGGGGAGATGAATCGTTTGGAGAGCTGGGTGATGCGCCAGTTACTTGACCAATGGGCTCACCCTGAATTTGCCAGTATTGCTGCGATGCGCCACGATTTTGATCGCAGTCCTTGGGCCGAGGGTTTACAAGTTGACAGTGCTGATTGGACTGTGGCCACGGTGCCTTCCTGGCGGGACTCGATTCTCGAAGGCATCAGAAGACCTGGTGCGATTTTAGGGCTGGGACCAAAGGCGGTTTTGCAGGGCCTGCGCGAAACCCCTACCTTGCTTTTGATGGACTGGGCTTTTCGAAATGGTTTGATGCAGTTTGGTGTCTTTCGTGGCCAGAAGTCATAGGTTGCAAAGTGAAGGTTTTTTAGTTGTTTACAGCGTTATTGCTCTCATCCGCCGGGTTCAGCACCGTCAAGGGATAGACCCCGAACAGGACGAGTTGTTCACAGTGGGGCCTTAACGCGGCCATGGCGCGATCCAGGGGTGTTTTGCCTTCGCTGAGGTCAAGATCGACAAAGAAGATGTACTCGCCCATGGACCGTTTCGATGGTCGGGACTCGATGCGGCTCATATTGAGACCTTCGCTGGCAAAGCAAGTTAGGGCTGCCAGCAGGGCGCCGGGGCGGTTGGCCTGGAGCGAAAAAGCCAGACTGGCGTGGGGTCCGTTGCCACCGGCAAGGGGTTGACGGCGCAAGAGCAGAAAGCGAGTGCAATTGCCAACCACGTCGTTGATCGGATAGGCGATAACCTCCAGCCCGTGCTCCCGGGCGGCCTCCAGTGAGGCGATGGCGGCACGGAAGCGGCTGCCTCGCACCAGGCGGGCTGCTTCGGCGGTGGAGCTGGTTGGTAGCTGCAGGGCCCCGCTCAGATGCTGGGCCAACCATTGGGGGCACTGGGCCAGGGCTTGGGGATGGGAGAGCACTTCACTGATGCCATCAAGCGGGCCACTACCCAGCAGGGCGTGACGAATCGGCAGGACCAGGCCATGGCTAATCACCAGGTCGGGGTACTGCCAGAGGGCATCCAGGCAGCTTGTGACCCCCCCTTCGACTGAATTCTCCACAGGGACCACCGCCGCCTCACAGTCCCCCTCGGCCAAGGCGCGGATCACCGCCTGGATGCCTGGTTGGGGAATCAATGTGGCCTCAAGCCCAGCCAGCGCCGCGAGTTGCTTCGCAGCCTGTTCGCCGTAGGTGCCGACGGGGCCGAGAAAGGCGAGGCGCATGGCCGGGGGAGAGTGGGTCGATAGGATCATGCCTGCCGGTCCGCTGTCCATGGCCGTAGCGTTCAGCGCTCGTCAGCAGCTCCGTTTGCCGGTCAACGAGCATGCGGACTCTCTGCGGGCCTACCTAAACGATGAACGCCGGGTGGTGGAGGCCTTGTTGGATCCGACCCAACTTGAGATTCTCGGTCCCGGCCACTACCGCTATCACGTCACACGGGTGCAGTTGTTCCATTTGCAGATCCACCCGGTGGTCGAGATTCAGGCCCGCCAGCACCAAGGCCGACTCGAACTGGATTCACTCCACTGTCAGCTTGAGGGTCTTGGTCTTGTGGAGGACTTCCAGCTGCAGCTCAACTCGTGGTTGGTGGCCGCTCCTGGCGGCCTTGAGGGCGAAGCGGCCCTGGCGGTCAGAGGTAGGCAGCCGGCCCTGCTGGCCTTGATCCCCCAACGGTTGCTGGAAGCCACCGGGCGTTCATTGCTCAACGGCATCTTGGCCAATATTCGCCATCGGGTCAGTCAGCAATTGGTGGCCGATTTCGAGCAGTGGTGTCTCTCGGAGCATGGGGAGGAGACCCTGGTGATGCCCCTGCCTCCCGCTTGACGGGGGTTTGGGGTTGGAACTCCTGGGCCTCGTTTCTCAGTGCAGAAAGCTTTGGCGATGAAGGGGAGTGGCTCCCAGGCTGGCGAGGGCTTGACGGTGCTGGGCGGTGCCATAGCCGGCATGACGTTCGAGCCCGTAACCCGCAAAGCGCTCGGCCAGGCGACGGAGCAGGGCATCCCTTTCTTGTTTGGCCATGACACTGGCGGCGGAGATGGCGGCGCAATGAAGATCGCCTTTTATCACTGTGCGTTGGGGCCCGCTCCAGCCCCGTAAGGGCAGCACCCCATCAATCAGAACCAGCTCGGGGGCGATTGAGAGTCGTTGCAGGGCGCGGGTCATGGCCGATTCGGTGGCCGAGCGTATGCCATGACGATCGATTTCTGCCGCGCTGGCTTGGCCCAGAGCCCAGCTCAGGGCCTGACTTCGCAGCAGGGGAATAAGCGCGGCCCGGGCCCGGGCCGTGAGACGTTTGCTGTCGGTGAGGCCGGCCTTTTGGAGTATGGGCAGGGCTTGCGGCGGCAGGATCACGGCCGCCGCAAACACAGGACCAAAAAGGGATCCACGGCCCACTTCATCGACTCCGGCGCAAACGGCCGGATTGCGACCAGCCCAGAGATCGTTCACCGATTGATTGTGGTATCAAACTGTCGCTGACGAGCGCCGCCGCCGCCGACGGGATTCATCGCCGCTCTCGTCTGGGTTTTCAGCCGGCGCTGCTTGGTTGTTGACGGGCAGAGGCGTTGTTTCAGGGGGCAGTTCCAGCAAAGAGGGGAAGGTCGGCAAGACCGGGATCGTCATCAGTTCTTGGCGCTCGTCATTGGGGTCCATCACGGCAGTAAGGGTTGCCGGCGGCTCATCAACAGTGGGCGCTTCGCTGCCCCTTGCCTCGCTGCCCCGCCCGCGGCGGCGGCGGCGGGATCCGTTGGTCGTCAGTTGCGCTCTGGCCTCTTCTCTCACCGTCTCGGGATCAATTCCTGGCCTGGCCACCCGAACCAACAGGTTGTCGGTGGCTGGGACTGGATCAAGCAGCAGGGCAGGACTGAGGCCCATCCAGCCAAAGACCTTTTCCTGGGTTTCCTGCATCGGCACCACCAGGACGTCGGGTTCGCTGCGACGGGAAGGGGCCGCGAATGGGGAGGGAAGGGGGCTTTCCTGTTGATCTTGATCAAGCGAGGTTTGGGGTGTTGGCTCGCTGGAGGTGACAAGGTCGAGATCAGGCGCTGCCGTATCGATCCGGCCTCCGCGCCGACGGCGGCGGCCGCCATTGCCTGGGTCGACGGCAATGGCAGGGCTGGGAACCTCAGCGCGGGCGGAGGCAGCGGAGCGCACAACGCCGGAGACGTTGGCAAGGGGTTGGAGCGTGTCTTTGCCGGGAAGCACGGCCACATGACCAAGGCCGCCGCAGCTGGGGCAGGCCCGGCTGAAGAGTTCGTAGATGTTTTGAC